>CAZQDO010000140.1:0-12377 GCA_964592085.1 uncultured Anaerolineae bacterium
GGAGACGGTTGCGGCTTCCTCCAGAGCCGGCAAAATCACCTCCAGAAAAAGGCCGTGATCTGCGCTCTCTCCCATGAGCTTGAGCTCCCACAGAATCAACTCTCCCTGTCCATAGGTCCGCTTCCCCGGATAGACAAACAACACCGCCTCCATCGGCCACGATGCCTCTGGCAATGGGCTGGGCTTTTTCTTCCCCACCAGGGAGATTCCGCCGTGTTCCTCCCAGGGAGCCAGGGCTTTGCGCCAGGGACGGGCCTCACGAGTGGGAAGACGGTTGGCAATCATGGTGCCCAGAACCAGGGAGAGCTCTGGCGACGGACACCTGGCCAAGCGAACCAACGCGCTATTGACCCGCAACACAAGCAGGTAGCGGATGAGCTTAATGGGTTTGATAAAAGGCCACATGACCAATGACCAAGTAACGGATAAGCTTAATGGGTTTGATAAAAAGCCACATAGTTAACGAGTTCGTACAGCAACTCGATCCGATTCTTGGGCCACTGTCGAATCCGCCAGGCATTGAGCATGTCTTTGGCCTCCTGAGTCAAAAACCCCATGAATCTTCCCCAGTAAAACTGCTCCTCGCTGGTATCCTCCAGATTCAGTAACTCGTAGAGCGCCTCTTGCTCCTTGGGATATAATATCGTCCGAAAGACCGCCGCCATTTCCAGCACGCTCAAGAATTCGGACACTTCAAAGGTGAGCAAGCCTCGCTTGTCGCGGGTATGGGGCATCAGGATTTGATGGGGCGCAGAGAAGAATCGAACGCGCAACTGATCCATGGGAAACCGGGCCTCGTGATAGATAGCCCTGCAGAGAACGTCTCTCATGCTGATCCCTTTTCCCGCTCCGGTGGTGGGAAGGATTTGGATCAACCCCTTCAGGTCAGGGCCGTGGTAGATGACCATCTCCTGCAGCCACGGCTTGAGCTCGTGCCTGGGCAGCATCAGCAGAAAGTGGTTCTCGTCGTGGACGTAAGCGCCCAGGACGTGGTGGCTGCTGAATCCTTCGCCCATTCGAAGCAGCTTCGACAAGCGGTTGACCAGCCCCCAGATGACGATGGATTGATGGGAGATTTTGCCCAACCTGTTGGCTCTGGCCACGATAGCCTGGCACGATGGGCAATAGTTCTGCCGGGAAGAAGGTGCGCGAGGATAGACCCAGCATCGTTGGCAGGGGCCATCGAGGGCGGAAAAAGGCGGCCCGATCTCATCCCCGGTGGGAAAGAGATCGGGCCTGCTGGGGAGATATTCCAGGGTAGCTAACAACTCGGCGCCGCTTTGACTACGGCGCAGCCAATCAAAGCTGCTTAGCATTCAGTGCCCTCTGCAATGCCGTGTGATGATGAACCACCTCGGGCTTGAGCCACTCGTCAACCTGGATGGGCAACTGCCAGCTCTGTTCGGGTTCGCCAGCGTATCGCTTCGCCCAGTCAATCAGAAAGCTATCGGAGAGAATGTGCAAGCGCAGGCTGCCAAAACCCAGGTAGCGGTTGTTCCCCATCTTGTGAGCCAGGCCCGGCTCCAGTCCCACACACCACATCAGCCTTTGCAGTTCTTGCTCTTCCAGGTTCCAGAAGCGAATGGTGAAGCGGGCGCGGGCACCGGGCAGTATGGCTCTGAAGTAGCGGGCCTGGAACGTGTCGGGTTGGAAGTCTTCCACCTGCCTGGCGATGGGAGCCAGCGGCGCGTGGGGAAAGACGCGCCAGGTCTTGCCGATGAGTTGCATGGCAGCGGAACTACCCTCCACGCTTTGCCATTGACTGCCGGTGTACCGCCAATTGCCGTAGGGATACGGCACTTTGAACCAGGCTAGATCTGGTTTCTGAAATAGGCCGAAGCCGAAGGACAAGCGCCCCATGATGGCCTGGTTCGGGCCTGTGCCCACCCAGCCAAACAAGCCGTCGGTTGGGTTCAAGCGGCTGATGTCGGGGCTTGGCTCGCTGGAGTCGCTGGCGATGGCGTAGATGTGGCGCAGCATCCCCTTGATGCTCCGGCTGGGGAGGGCGTAGACTTTGTTGGGACCTCGCTGGCCGGCCTCCGGGGGAGCCATGGCGAAGAAGTCCCAGCCGTTTACGGGTCCGGCATCCAGGGTGGCTCTGAAGGACGGCTCGCCGCTCTCTCGTATGTTGAGAGGCGTCAGCACCTCGGCTTCCACGGCCAGCGTGCCGCAATAGCCGCCGAAAGCACGATGCGAGACAAAACCGGCCCTGGCCCTCGGCGGCGTGGAAGAGACCTCTTGCTCAGCAACGAGAGGATAGAGGGCTTGCAAGGCACTGGTGGCCGCCTCGCCCTCCAGGTCCAGTCTTTGCCATAAGCTATCCTGACCCAGCGACTGCTTTCCGAATAGCTTCTCGCCCACACTGTCCGCGTCCGCCGTCAGCCAGGTGAGCCTGGACACGTCCGCCTTGACCCAGCCGAAACCGCTGGTCTTCTCGCCGCCCACGGCGATGTCGCCCCTCTGAAAATCCTGGAGCAGGTGGATCAGGAGAGACATGGCCTCCAAATCCTGTTCTCCGATGTCCTGAACATCCACCTGGAGTTGGAAGGCGAGTTGCTCGCCATAGGCGAAGAGATAATCGTGCTTGGCAGTCTCCAGCGGGCGGCCCGTCTTGGGGTCCATCTTGACCCCATCCATAGAGCACCAGGCGCGTTCCGGATCCAGTGGGTCGGTGAGATAAGCGTCGGAGAAAAAGGCCAGTCCCCGTCGTCGTTGAGCGCCGAACAGATGATTTAATACCTCGTCAGTCTTGTGCGACTCCCCCCACAGGGTTCTTAGCACCTGGGTGGCGCGCTTTCGAAAAGCTCCCTTGATGGTGCTGCCAGGGACGTAGATCTCCCAGGCCCCCCGCTCCTGCGAGGACGGTGACCAGGCCAACATGCGCATGAACATGGTATCGTAGGGCTTGCCATACTTGCGGGAAATCTCTCGATTGGACGGGCCGCCAGCGCGAAAATCAATGTGGTGGGGCTGGGCCAGCTCCTGGCGGGCGCGGTCCCGATGAGCTTTGAGAAAGGCGATGAAGTTCTCGTCGTTGGTGATGCTTTTGTTCAGGTTCCTGGGATGTAGCATGTGGCGGAACCGCACGCGACGGTGGGCGCCAACGAATTCCCGCCACGTTGCCGGACGGATACCCGCTGGGGGCAGGTTGGGGTCGCCCCACTGACGCTCGTCTATCTTGCCTCGAAGCAACATGTTCTTGATCTGGACGTGTTCCTCGCGGGTTGCGATCTCCGCGTCCACCCAGGCATCGCTCTGAAGCAAAGTGACCTGGTGATCCACCTGCTGGTAGAGCCGGAAGAGGATGCCCCGACAAGCTGGCGTCAGAATCTCCACCAGGGCCGCTTCGCTCTGAATCTGTTCGGCGAGGCGGTCTTCCAGAGCGACATCCAATCCCAGGCCATTGGCCGTCTCCAGCCAGACTTCGTGATTGAGCTCCTGGCTGGCCTGCCGCTGCCGCTCCATGACCTTGACGATGCGGCCAGCCATGTTGGCCTTGTCCTCCAACGCCTCTGCGAAAGCGGCCTCGGCCGCCTCCTGGCTGGGGAAGGGTTGATCCACCAGGTGCTGGACTCGCTCGCGAAGTTTCTTGGAGAGTGGATACTTTCCCTTGCCTAGCTTGGCCAATGCCTCGGCTGCCAACGTCCACACCTCAACTTCCCCGATGGATTGCTCCCGCAACCAAATGGCGATGATCCTCGGCAGATACTCAGCAAGCTTGTGCTTCCAATCCTCCGGAGTGAGGATCGGTCCGGCCAGCCCCATGGCCAGCCGCTCGCGGATGGGGTCCGGCAGGTCGCGCATCGCCTCCACCAGCAAACGGCCTTCGATGGCGGCGAAAGAAGGCACGTCGGGGTCTACCTTGCCCCAGTTCCAGCCGACCAACACGGGGTTGGCGGCATTGAAGGTCAGGTCTATCCTCAGATGATTGGCCCCGGGACGCAGGCTGGGAGGCGTTTCGGGGGCCAGGGACGCCAGGTCCATTTCCAGGCGAACTCGCCCTAACCCTTTGCTCTTGCCGGCTCCAAACCAAAAACGTCCCTCCATGAGTTCCTGCAGAACGTAGTATAACTGAGCCGCGTTGTCACCCTGCTGCAACGCCGTCTCGTTTACCGACAGGCCGAAGTCGAAGACAGAGTGGCGGAACAGCGTCTCCATCTTATAGTTGGCGTTCGCTTCCGCAGCCCAGCGGTCCTCGTCCAGCTTAATGCCCATGCGCAAGTCGAAGAAGCGGTCTCGCGGGTAGCTCTCTTCTTGCAGTCGGCACTCCACTTTGGTGATGAGGTCTTTCGGCAGGGGCGAGTCGTATAACCGCTGCCACATTCGGTTGAGCAGGCCGGTGTTCCGGCCACGGCGCGACTGCCCGATGAAGGCGTCCATCAAGGACTGAGCGGTGCCCGCCACTTCCCCGGCCAGGGAGACCAACCGATGGGTCCCATCTCCATCCCTCGTGAAGAGTGTCTTACGCGCATTCCCTCTGTAGATCGGGGATTCCGCATGCAGTTTGCCTTGTAGGATCATGACGCCCTCCTTTAGTTTGGTCAAATAGTCCTTGGTCAAGTGATCAGTGGTGTCGGAGTCCCGAACTTGTTCGGGGGGCACTTGACCAGGAACCATCTGACCATAATTGTACATCAAAGTAAATCATCGGTCAAATGCACCCTGCCCCTCTGTCCTTCCTCACCTTCTATCTCGAAGCTCACGTCCAGGAATTGCCCTACCACCCAAACGTTGGTCAGCAAGTGCTGGGTGATCTCGCAGGTGGTGAAAGCAGATGGAGTGGGGGCCAGAGCCAGGGGGAGAATCAACTGGTCGGCCAGGTGCTGGTCCAGGCAGGCGCCGCTCTGGTGATAGGTGACGAATTCGCGGCAGGCTTCCTCAGCCACTTTCTCGGCGGGCTTGCCGCGCTTTCCCAGAGAGGAGAAGCCAGCCACCGCCTGCTCGTACTCGGCCACGAGGAAGACCGCAGTGCCCTGGCCTGGCGACGGTGCATCAACGATCTCGATCTGAGGGTTGAAGCCGCGCTTCCGCAGGCTTTCCTCCGCCCGCTTCTTTTGCCTTTGTCCGATGTGAGCGGGAAGGTTGGAGACAGCGGAGATGCCCCACAGGCGCTTCAGCTCGCCCCGCTCAACCAGGTTGAGGCCAGAAAGGTAGCCCTCCTCTTGGCCCCTGATCGTGGTGGTCATCTCCCCCCCACCTATCGGGTACCAGCCCCACTTCTCGATCCCGACTCGTGCTTCCAGGCCCATGCGTTCCAGAGTGGGCAGATAGACGTGCTTGAGGTAGTGGAAGGGGGGACTCCAGGCCACGTGGGTGCCGCCGCGCAGGGTCAAGTGGGATGGGCCAGGAGCGAAGGCCAGGGGCAGCAGCAGGGTCTGGAAGACGAGGCTAATTGCGCCAGCGCTGCCGCCCTTACGAGCTTCGGCTACGTCGAAAGCGTATTCCCCAGATCGTGGCGGCGACTGAGGCTTGAAGGTCAAAGCCAGGGAGCCTAGCTCCGCTCCCTCTAGCTCGGCATCGCAGATTTGAGCTATGGCCCAGACCCCTGTGAGGTGCTGGGCCTGCAGGCCAGGGTTGCGGCGCTTAGCGCGGATGTTCTCAATACGAACGGGTTCGCCCAGGAGCGCGGAAAGGGTCAGCGAGGTACGCAAGACCTGTCCGCCTCCTTCGCCGTAGGCGCCATTGATGACGATCATCGTCCCTCTCCTATCAACACAGATGTGGATACCATACCACATTGTGCTCAAAAGTCAAATATGCCTGTAACTGCTCAACCATCCGACAGTCCTGCAACTTCCCTGAATTCCCCCGAATTCCCTTGCCTCAAAGGAGCTCGGGGGAACTCAAAGGATCTTCATCCACCTGTTTTCCAGATCGGACTTAATAGTCGCTTTTTGCGCTGAATCCGACTATAGTGTATAATTAGGGTAATGTACCCTTCACCACCCGAAGAGGAGGTCAAGAGGTGATACCATCTCTATCGCGCGAAGAAGGACAGGGGCTTATCGAGTATGCCCTGATCATCGTTTTGGTGGCCATTATCGTGATCGCCATCTTGCTGTTGCTGAGTGACGTGATCCAGGACTGGCTGAAACAATTCATGAACTTTATCAGTTAGCTCGTTGTCTTCGTTCTCTCAGCGTTGGTTTCTCTTAGTTGGGCCACGGTCCCAACACCTAGCCCTGCACTGCCTCGGTCAGACTTCGTCGTGAGTTCAGTCGAACGAGACCTTCGGCGAACAATAGCACTCAGCGCGGGTTCCGCTGCTTTTCCCCAATTTGTCATCCCGAAGCTTAGCAGGCCAAGAGTAACTTGACCGCCGTAAACTTGGTACAGGGAATCAAAAGAGGTCTTCTGGATTTGTTGTTCCCTCCTCGTTGCGCAAGCTGTCGAGAGATGGGCAGCTTGCTGTGCGCCAAGTGCCGTGCTGAGTTCGAGTTGATTGAGCCACCCCTTTGCCCCCATTGTGGCCGCCCCAGAACCAATGGCCGTCTCTGTCCCCTCTGCCAACGCGACCCTTTGCGAATAGACGGCATTCGCTCTGTGGCTTACTTCGATGGCACCCTGCGCGAGACCATTCACTGCTTCAAGTATTCCAATCTGCAAGCTCTGGCCATTCCGCTGGGCGAGTTGATGGGCCACTATTGGGAGAGGCATCCTTTGCCTACTGAGGTCATCGTCCCCGTGCCTCTACATCAACATAGGCTGCGGGAGCGCGGCTACAACCAGGCCGCTCTCCTGGCCCAAGAGTTAGGGGAGAACATCGGACTACCCGTCTCAGAGAACAGCCTGGTGCGCGTGCGGGCAACCCGTCCCCAGGTAGAGTTGAACGCTCAGGAGCGCAAGGACAACGTTAACGACGCTTTCTGTTGTCCAGACCCGGAGTTGAAAGGGAAGCGCGTCTTGCTGATTGACGATGTCTGCACCACCGGAGCCACGTTGGAGGCTTGCAGCATTGCTTTGCGGCAGGCTGGCGCTCTCTCTGTTTGGGCCTTTACTTTGGCCAGGGTCAGATGATGGCAAGAATCAGTATCCTAGCAGAGGCGGCTCCCATGCCGCCGGTTCGCGGGCGTAGGAGCCACCTCTGCCCAGAACCTAGATCTACTGGAATAACTAATCAGAGAAAGGAGATGTCAAATGCAGTTGATGATCCAGGGCAAGAACATTGAGGTGACCGATCGTTTAGAAGAGTATATTGAGAAGAAGGTGGGCAAACTGGACCGCTATTTGCCCAACATCACCGAGGCGCGGATGGAGCTCGCTGTCGAGGGCGCCAAGAGCGCGAAGGATCGCCAGGTGGCTCAGTTGACCGTGCGGGGCAAGGGCACGCTTCTGCGAGCCGAGGAGAGAACCGCAGACATGTTCACCTCCATTGATGCGGTGGTGGATAAGATGTACCGTCAGATCGTCCGCTATAAGGGCAAGCGCTATGGCCGGGGCCGGGGCCCAGGCGATGTGCCTCCGGTGGAAGTGGATGAGTTTGAGGAGGAAGTGGCGCCCCAGATCGTTCGAACTAAGCGCTTCCAGGTATCTCCTATGGATGCAGAGGAAGCCGTCGAGCAGATGGAGCTCCTGGGTCACGACTTCTTCGTTTTCTTCAACGTTGACACCAACGAGATAAACGTCATTTATCGTCGCAAAGACGGCGATTACGGGCTGATCGAGCCAGAGCTGGCGTAGACGCCAAGCAAAGGGCAAATGAAGACCATACTGTTCGTCTGCACGGGCAACATCTGCCGCTCGCCTATGGCGATGGGGTTCCTGCGGGAGAAGCTGCATGAAAAGGGATTGAAGGAGGTCAGGGTACACTCGGCCGGCGTGTGGGGGCTGAGGGACCAGCCGCCCTCAACCTACTCTCTCGAGATGATGGCGCAGCGAGGCATTGACATCAGCGATCACCGTAGCCACGACCTCACTGCCGAAGATGTGGCGGAAGCTGATCTCATCCTGACCATGGAGCGCGGGCAGGCCGAGGCCATCAGCCTGGAGTTCCCTCAACATGCTCACAAGGTCCATTTGCTGAGCAAGATGGCTGGGCGGCATTACGACATCCGTGATCCCTATGGTGGCCTCTTACACGAATACCGTCAGTGTGCCGCCGAGATCGAAAGGCTCATCGAGGAGGGCTTTCCGCGCATCATGGAGTTGGTAGGCTAACGCAACCCTTGCGAAGGTTTGGCGGTAGATTGTGGACCACCGGTGCCTTTGCCCACCGGCAACCGACCCACTACAAACCTATCCGCAACCTTCGCGAGGGTGGCCGGAACTTAAAAAGGGGAGACCGCTAAGGGTCTCCCCTTTCTCATCTCACCATCCTGAGATGAACTGTTCCCACTCTTTGTAATCCTTCACGTATCGGCCGAAGAGGTATCTGCTTGTCGCCGGAGGCTCGTAAGGGTGTCGTAGCAATTGCATGTGGGCGTCCTGGAGCGCCCGGCCGCCCTTTCGACGGTTGCACTCTGGGCAGGCGCTCGCCAGGTTTTCCCAACGATGCTGCCCTCCCTGGTGGCGCGGAACGATGTGATCCACCGTCAAGTTCTTTGATTGGCGGCCGCAATACTGGCAGGTGTAGTCATCTCGCCGGAAGATCTCTTTCTTGGTGAGCTTCACCCGAGGGCGCGGCCGCCGGATCATGTAGCCCAGCTTGATCACCGAGGGACACAAGAAGATGGTGGAAGGCGTGCGAATGATCCCTCGGCTGTTCTCCAGGACTTCGGCCTTACCTACCACGACCAGGGTCATGGCCCTCTTGACGTTGCAGACGTTCAGCGGCTCGTAATTTAGGTTGAGGACGAGAACGGGGGAATCTAATAGACCTCTCAACCTTGCCTCCTCAATGGTTCTCAACTAAGGCCGATTATAGCATGACCTGGCAATTAGGTCAAGAATGGCCTTGCCACAGCCGCCTCAGGCGCAGGTACATCACCAGGGTGTAGTAGGCCATCAACAGGCTCAGGAGCAGCCCGTGAAATCCGTCCTTGTAGCCCTCCAGCGAGACATAGCGCCGCCTGAACTCTCTGAGGGGTTGCAAGACGAAGTTGTGGGGCCTGGGGCGGATACCCTGATCAAACAGGATCTTGGCCTCGTAGTCAATGTAGCGATCCTGCTTCTCGACAAATTGGGCAAGAGTGGCGTAGTTGTAGTGAACTAGAGGGTTCTCCAGATACCCATCTTCGCCGTCCAGGATGACAATCTCGTGGACCTCCCGCGTGGGATCATAACGGGCCTGGCCGTGCCGCAGCAGGCGCAGTTGGTAGTCGGGATACCACCCGGCGTGGCGGATCACTCGACCAAAAATGTAATTATGTCGAGGAACCCACCAGCCCGAGCGCGATGCATCTTGAATGACACGACGTATCTCGGCTGCCAGCTCTGGCGTGGCTCGCTCGTCGGCGTCAACGAAGAAGACCCAGTCGGTATCCACAACATCCAAGACTGCATTGCGCTGTTGGGCAAAGTTTTGAAAAGGGTGTTGGAGAACCGTCGCCCCCGACGCTCGCGCAATCTCTACCGTCCTGTCCTGGCTGAAGGAATCGAACACCACCACCTCATCGGCCCAGTGCACACTGGCGATGCAGTCGGCGATATTCTGCTCCTCATTCTTGGTGAGAATGATGGCGCTCAGCTTTGGCTTTTTCGTCATGATTCCACTCTTGGTATCGTAGCAGATTCTGTTTACCACCAAGACACAAAGACACGAAGGTTTTCTGATGAGCCCGTTCACACCACTCTCTTTGTGCCTTGGTGTCTTTGTGGTGAAAAGCCCACCTACGACATTTCCGCCACCGTGCGATAGGCTGTCAGACAGCTTTTCAGCTTCGCTTCGCTGATCTCGCCTCGCTCGTGCGACGCCAGCGCTCGACGCCTCTCCGCTCGCAGCCCCAGTCTCACAATGCGGTGCACAGCCCACCGATAGAACCGGCCATAGTGCTTCTGAAAGAGCAGATAGCGGCTCCTCCACAGGGCCACAAACATCTCGCCTCGCACCTGCCGGGTGCTCCTGGCTTCGTGGTGTACCACCTCGGCTCTGGGCACGCAGTAAATCCCCCAGCCAGCCTTCTTCACCCTCATACACCAATCAATCTCTTCACAGTAGATGAAGAACCGCTCGTCCAGCAGGCCAACCTGTTGGATGACCTCGCGCCGCACCATCAGTGCCGCTCCCAGGGGGTGACCAATCGGGAAGGGCTCTCCCCCTTCGTACAGCTTGCGGGGATACCGGCCGTTGAGGCGCGAGTGGATCAGGCGATAGTGGAGGGGGAAGAAGTCGAGGAAGGCCTGGACCAGGGAAGGGAAGGCAAAGGCCGAGTGCTGCAAGCAGCCATCGGGATAGAGGAGCTTGGCACCAACCACGCCAGCGTGAGGATTCGCATCCAGGAAGCGTACCATCGTAGCTAGCGCATCACCACGCACCTCAGTGTCAGGGTTCAGCAAAAGAACGTAGCGGGGCAATTCGTGAGGCCCAGCCGAGACAAAGCCCATTGTCCGCAGGGCCTGATTGTTGGCAGCGGCGAAGCCGACGTTGGTCTCATTGGCCATGAGCCTGGCCTGCGGAAAGCGCTCTCGCACCATCTCCACGCTGTCGTCCGTCGAGGCATTGTCCACCACCCATACCTCGCCCGCTAGACTCGACCTCCTCAGGCTTTCGTACACTGAGGTCAGGCAAGCCTGCAACAGTGCTTGCACGTTCCAATTGACGATGACGATGGCCAGGTCCAGATTCAACCTTGCCCTCCGCAAAATGAAATGTTCCCTGAGGTACAGTTCAATTATACTCATGGTGGGGCAAAAGGCAAGCTTCGGTCGGGGCAAAAGAAAGAGGCCATCCTGACGAGAGAGATAGGATGGTCAGCTTAGGTGAATTTGACCGATTAGAACAAATGTACTATAATACTTCAGAACACTCGTTCTATTTCTGGACTTCTGAGCGCACAGGAGGAGACAAATGGGGCTAGATATCTGGTTCAAAGAGGATATTAGGAACATATTGTTGGGTGTAGAGCTGGCCAATGCGCATTTGGCGACTCACTACAGTGACGCCGAAGTGCAGGCCTATCGGGAGGGCTTCAAGGCTGCTCTGGCAGCAACTGCTGTGAGTCTCGGGATCTACCCTGCGGAGATTGACGCGAAGGCAGAGCGACAGCAGCCTAATATGGCATTCCTGGCGCTGCCAAGAGGGCGCTGAAGGCAACACTCGCCAGCTTGTAGGCGGTACATCAACGTAAACTGTGCAATGCCTAACACCGGCTTAATAATCCGAGTTCGGGAAGGAACTTCTGGACATCGGTTTCCAGAGAGAGGATCTGACTTTCCATGTTTAGCCCCTTCAGACATTCCCCGAGCACTCTCAGGCGTTCCAGGTATGTTTTCAGGACTTGGTAGGCGTGATTCGCTCGTGTCTGTAATCCTTGACAACTCATTCTGTTGAGCTGATAGAAAAACTTGAACACGTAGACTGGGGACAGAAACTCCTTATCTCTATCGTAGACTTTAGTAGGTGTTATCCCACCCGTTTGGAGTCTCTTTATCTCTGGTTCCAAGGACTTTTCCAATACGTGCTCTAACGTGCCTGGCAGACAACATCTTTTGGGCTTTCCTTGTGGGGGTGTGAGGACCTCATGGAACGAGGGGTAGGGACGCATTAGGATCGCGATGACATTGATGAAGGGAGGTCCTCCCGGAACTGTTGCATATAGTCCCACTGTTCGCGCAAAGGGATACCAGCCTGCCGAAAGGATGATATTGAAGGCTTCTGTCCAATTATAGAAAGCGATTTCATCAACCATCAATCCAATCACTGGGTCACAGAGTGTTAGCGCAGGGCCAAGACTATCAGTCAACATACATTCCGTATTGCGCATTGAGTTATCCAGGTACTGCACAGGGGATTGGACTACTTGCTGTATTTCCTCTGGAGCCCCGGCCCGATTGGAGAACATTGCATCAACTATGATCAATGACCCGCCTCGCGACCTGTCAGCCATGTTTTCAAGACGTGCCTTTTGCTTCTGCAAGGATACTACGGAATGGTAGTGTCGCGTTGCGATTTCATTCAGGTGCTGATTGATGACGTGGGCAACACGTCTCTGCAAAGCTCGATCACCTTTGAGCCTTGTCCCGAAGCCTTTGGTTTCCAGAAAAGCCGGAGAAGAGTTGTCACCAGACTTGATGCCCAAGGTCTCAATGAGCCGGCCTATAAAGGATTCTCTCGCCTGTTCTTCTGGGCGCTGATGAATCCATGGAGAAAACTCCGTTTTATATTGGGCTAAACTGCAAACCAGCGGATCCAAGTAGATAAGGTCATATTCCGATTCCTGGAACCGGTGATTCAGCCAGTCGAACTCTCGACGTGCGAACATGATTTGCCTCCTTAATTG
>CAZQDO010000141.1:0-12361 GCA_964592085.1 uncultured Anaerolineae bacterium
TAGCCAAGGCCGCGCCAGATGTTGGGAAGGTACGAGCTACGCCCGCCGCCCGCCGCCTGGCAACCGAACTGGGGATTGAGCTGGCCCTGGTGCATGGCAGTGGGGGGCGAGGCCGTGTCCACAAGAATGATGTACTGACTTTTGCTGAACAGGGGGAGACTGTTAAGAAGCAATCCCCAATTGTTAAGGCCCCAAGGACCGTTATGGTTCCTGATGTGCAGGTTCCGCTGCCCAATGCGCGCCAGAAGCAGGTGGTGCTCCTTGCCGGCCCGCGCAAGATCATTGCTGATCGGATGGCATACAGCGCTTTCACTGCCCCGCACATCACGCTTTCTCTGCGAGTGGATATGAGCGAGGCAACGCGTCTGCGTGACCGGGCTCAAGATACGATCCAGGAAAAGACCGGCTATCGTTTGTCGTTCACAGCCATCGTGGCCCGGGCGGTGGCCTGGGTGTTGCCCCAGCATCCTTACCTGAATGCCTCCCTGCAAGGTGGGGGGATCATAATGTGGGACGATGTCCATCTAGGCATAGCCACTAGCCTGGGGGACTACCTAATTGTGCCGGTGATCCAGGAAGCTCAGGCCAAGAATCTGGAGCAGATTGTCACGGCTCTGGGTGACCTGGTAGAGCGGGCCCGCGCCAGGCGCCTGACCCCGGCTGAGATGGGTGGCAGCACCTTCACCATTTCTAATCTGGGCATATTCGGGATCGAGTCCTTCACGGCCATCATCAACCCGCCGGAATCAGCCATCCTGGCTGTGGGTAAGATCATCGATACACCGGCAAGCACGGGTGACAGGATTGAGATGCGGCCTATGATGAACCTGACCCTATCTGCCGACCATCGCGTTGCAGATGGAGCGATAGCAGCACGTTTCCTGGCCGAGCTAAAGGCCACATTGGAGAATCCCTACTTGCTGATCTGAACGTGTGGGCCTTGGGTCAAGGGGGCAGGTTGGCTAGGGTAAACGAACAACATGGGCAAGGCATAAGTAACAAATTCTCAACGAGGGAGATATGGCAGAAATGAGCAGAGTAAGCAATGTCGCTGAAACAATCCCCGGCACTTCATTACGCTCCGTGGTAAAGCAGATCACCAATTGGCGCGAACTGAATGTGGTGTTGGCAGTGGTCTTGCTGTCAGCCGTGCTGACTTTCAGTTCTGACGTGTTTCTCACGTCGGCGAACCTGTTTAGTGTAATGCGTGCCTTTTCGCTGACAGCCATTATGGCCATCGGCCAGACGATGGTGATCCTGACTGCTGGTATTGACTTGTCTGTCGGCTCAACCATGGGGTTGGCCGGCCTGGTGACAGCCATGCTGATTCGAGATGGCTACCCGGTTAATCTAGCCGTCGTGGGGGGGTTGTTGACCGGGACCGGGGTCGGGCTTTTTAATGGTCTGATGGTTACCCGGTTGCGACTGCCCCCTTTCATCGCTACGCTGGGCACCCTGAGCATGGGGCGGGGCTTGATGTACTGGATCACCCACGGCTGGCCGGTAACGCTCTCATTTGAGCACCCCTTCCTGGAGTTGGGCCAGGGGTACGTCGGACCCGTCCCTGTGCCGGTGATCGTCATGCTGACTATGGTCGTAGCCGCATCCATCTTCCTGAAGCGCACCTTTATTGGCCGCTATGTATATGCCGTGGGCGGCAACGAGGAGGCTGCGCATCTGAGCGGCATTCGTGTGGACGGGGTTAAGGTTTTGGTCTACACCCTTTCAGGTTTGTGTTGCGCCGTGTCCGGCTTGATCTTGTTGGCCCGCATGGTATCGGCACAGCCTATGGCCGGCCTGGGTTACGAATTGCCTGTGATTGCTGCTGCAGCTATCGGCGGCACCAGCCTGATGGGCGGTGAGGGAACCGTTCTGGGAACCCTGATGGGGGCTGCACTGATGGGTATCCTCCAGAATGGCATGGTGCTGGTGGGTATTGACACCTACGCCCAACAAGCTGTCACTGGCGCGGTAATCGTTATCGCGGTAACACTCGACCAGTGGCGCCAGCGTCGCTCTGCTGCCAGATAGCCAGTGCTTTGTCGAGGCCAAATTGGTGGGTGATCTTGACCCCTGCCCATCAAATTTGGGTTGGCAGAGTGCCATTTGGCCTGTACATTGTTCTCTTCATTGCTATCAGAAGCGACAGGGATCAGCTTGTTAACAGGCGATGTATCGTGGTGACAGGCTCGCACTGTGTGCCCTGTTTTGCTATGAGTGTAGTGAGCACGTGGTAGCGTAGGGAGAGATCTCTCGTGGCAGGGCTACGAGGAGGAGATAAGGAGGTGAGACAAGACGAGCGAAGCCCTTTAAGATGACCAGAACTAAGGTGGTTGCTCCCGCCGGCACGGGCCGGCGGAACGACATCGACAGTCCCACAGCATGTAGTCCTTACAGGATTGCAGGGAAGCAAGGAGAGAAGACGATGAAGTATCTTGCAAACAAACTATGTGTCTTGATAACCTGTCTGGTTCTCGTCGCCTTGGCGCTAACCAGCCTGGTCGGTTGCGCCTCGCCGCCCCCTTCGACCTCAGCGCCTGAGGAGGCAGCGCCGGCTGAGAAGACGGAGGCGTCCGCCGAGAAGGAAGCGGCAGCCGAAGAGAAAGCGCCTGAACCCAAGAGCGAGGAACTGGTGTTCGCGGTAGTGCCCAAGATCACCCACCCCTTCTACGACGATGTGCTGGCCGGTCTCGAGCAGAAGGTCGGGGAAGTGGATGGTGTGGAGTACCAGTGGATCGCCCCGCCCACCGGTAACCCTGCCGAGCAGGTACAGATCCTGGAAGACCTGATCAACAAGGGTGTGGACGGCATCGGGCTTGCTCCCCTGGAGGCCGCGTCGGTTGAGCCGGTCATCGCCCAGGCCACCGAAGCCGGCATCCCCGTCGTCACCTTCGACTCCGACGCCCCCAACTCCAAGCGCGTGGCCTACTACGGCACCGACAACCGCGCCGCGGGCCGCAAGCAGGGCGAAGTCATGGCCGAAACCATCGGCGGCAGAGGCGAGGTTGCTTTGGTCACCGGCTCGCTGGTGATGGCCAACCTCAACGAGCGCATGGAGGGCGTCAAGGAAGTCTTCGCCGAGAAGTATCCCGACATCGAGATCGTGGACACCATCGCCACCGACGACGATTTCGCCAAAGGCCTGGAAGTATGCGAAGCCATGCTGCGTGCCTATCCCGACCTGGACGGCGTCATCGCCGTGAGCATGACCGGATCGGTGGCCATGCCTAAGGTCCTGGCCGACCCGGCCTTCAAGGATCGTGGCGACTTGGTCGTCGTCGCCTTCGACGACTTCGAAGATACCCTCAAGGGCATCCGCGACGGCTACATCCAGGCCACCATGGTGCAGCGCCCCACCCAGATGGGCGTCTACGTCATTGAGGGCCTGTACGCACTCAATACCGGCGGTAGCGCCGAGAGCATCGACACCGGCATCACCGTCGTCACTTTGGACAACATCGATTCCTATAAGTAAGTGGCTACCCAGCTTGTCTGGTGGAGGCAGCCAAGTTTCCTCCACCAGACAGCAGTTTGCGGAGGATTGACAATGGCGCAGGCTCGACCCTTGCTCGAAATGCAGGACGTTTCCAAACGTTTCCCGGGTGTACAGGCACTCGATCATGCCCAGCTTGAAGTAAAGCCTGGCGAGGTGTTGGCGCTGGTAGGCGAGAACGGTGCAGGCAAAAGCACCATGATGAAGATTCTCTCAGGAGTCTATCAGGCTGATACGGGCACCATTCTGATGGATGGCCAGGCGGTTGTCCCGCGGGACCCGGTTTATGCCAGGGATGATCTGGGAATCAGCATCATTTATCAAGAGTTTAACCTGGCGCTTAATCTCTCGGTGGCGGAAAACATCTATCTGGGACGCTATCCCACCCGCAGAGGATTTGTACAATACGAGCGGCTGTACCGCCAGGCAGAGGATTTCCTGGGCTTGCTGGGGACAGAGTTGAATCCAAGAACTCCTGTGGCGCGTCTGAGCGTCGCGCAGCAGCAGATGGTGGAGATTGCCAAAGCGATATCCTACCAGGCCAAACTGCTTATTATGGACGAACCAACCGCGGCGCTGACCTCGCGTGAGGTCCAGACCTTGTTTGACTTGACGCAGGGGCTGCGCGACAAAGGGGTCGGCATTATCTTCATTACGCACCGTTTGGACGAGATCTTTGAAATTGCAGATCGGGTCACGGTTATGCGTGATGGGAGAACGGTCGGTACCGAGCCGATCAGCCAGGTAGACCGCACGACTGTGGTCCGCATGATGGTGGGGCGCGACCTGAGCGAGATGTATGCTGCCAAAGAGAGCTCAATCGGCGCCTCACTGTTGGAGGTATGTCATCTCTCCACTCCAGGTCTTCTGCACGATATTTCGTTTGAGTTGCACCGAGGTGAGATTGTGGGCCTCTTTGGTCTGCTGGGGGCCGGGCGTACTGATCTGGCACGCGCCCTGTTCGGGGCCGTGCCAACTTCAAGGGGCGAGGTGCTACTTGATGGTCGCCCGGTGGCCATGCGGTCACCGGCAGATGCAACCAAAGTGGGTCTGGCATATGTGCCAGAGGACCGCAAACTGCATGGGTTGGTTTTGCCCATGTCCGTCCGGGAGAACGTGACCCTGGCTGTATTGCGAGAGTTGAGCTGGGCCACTCTGGTACGTGCGTCTCGAGAGCGGCAGAGGACCGACCACTTCATCAAGGCCCTGAACATTCGCACGCCGAGTCAGGAACAGCGGGTCAACAACCTTAGCGGCGGCAACCAGCAAAAAGTGGTCGTTGCCAAGTGGTTGGCTAGCAATCCCAAAGTGCTGATCCTGGATGAGCCCACCCGGGGTATTGACGTGGGCGCTAAAGCCGAAGTACACGCCATTATGGCGCGTCTGGCCGAACAGGGCGTGGGCATCCTGATGATTTCCTCCGAGCTACCGGAAGTGCTGGGTATGAGTGACCGGATACTGGTCATGCACGAGGGTCGCCTCACCGGTCAGTTCACTCGGGAGGAGGCCACCAGAGAGCGTGTTATGTTGGCCGCCACCGGCACGGTTGTCAGCTCGTCGGTCTGATCAATCATTCCTGGAAAGGAGTAATGCTGATGGCCGCGTATCTTCTTGGCGTTGACAACGGCAACACAGTTTCCAAAGCGGCACTCTTCGACCTGGAGGGCCGGGAGATCTACGTCGCCAGCCGCAAGGTCGAACCGGAGTATCCTCACCCAGGTTGGACCGAACGCAGCATGGATGCACTTTGGCAGAGCACGGCCGAGGCCATTCAGGAAGTAGTCACGGCCTCTGGCATAAACCCCAAAGAAATCATTAGCGTCAGCACCACCGGTCACGGCAACGGCCTGTACCTCCTGGATAGGGAGGGCAACCCAGCTCGGCCCGGCATTCAATCGCTGGATACACGCGCGGCTGACATCATAGACGAGTGGAACAACCGAAATCTGCACAGCCAGGTTTTCCCTTACACCGTTCAGGCCTTCTGGCCGGCTCAGCCAAACGCGCTATTGGCCTGGATCAAGCGCAACGAGCCGGAGGTCTACGAACGAATCGGGGCCGTGCTGATGTGTAAGGACTATATCAAGTATTGCCTGAGCGGTGAGGTCACCACCGATTTCAGCGATATGAGCGGCACCAGCCTTCTGGATGTGCGGAACAAACGCTACTCCAAGGAGTTACTGGAACTGTACGATCTGGCTGAGCTTTGGGATGCGATGCCGGCGCTAGTCGAGAGCTTTGACGTTATTGGGCAAATCACGCCCGAGGCGGCCGAGGCTACCGGCCTGGCAGCCGGCACGCCGGTGGTAGGCGGCATCTTTGACGTGGATGCCTCGGCATTGGGGTCTGGTGTGTATCAGGCTGGGCAGATGTGCATCATTGCCGGGACCTGGAGCATCAACGAAATCGTCACCGCTGAACCTTTGGTTGACTCATCACTGTTTATGACTTCGATCTATACCGTACCCGGATTGTGGTTGACGATTGAGGCCAGCCCCACGTCAGCAACCAACCTGGAGTGGTTCGTCACCCACTTCTGCGGTGAAGAGCAGGCCGAGGCGGAGAAGCGTGGCACTTCGGTTTACGAAGTGTGCAGTGAGATGGTAGCCAGCCTGCCGCCAGGTGGGACGGATATCATTTTCCATCCCTTCCTCTATGGTTCCAATGTGCAGCCGACGGCCCGGGCTGGCTTCTACGGCATTGCTGGCTGGCACACCAAAGCGCACGTGGTGAGGGCGCTCTATGAAGGCATCGTTTACTGCCACCTGAACCACATCGAGAAACTGCGAGAGGCAGGGGCGCACATGGACGTGGCACGCCTTACCGGTGGCGGATCTCGCAGCCCGGTTTGGACCCAGATCTTCGCGGACACCATTCAACTGCCTATGGAGGTGCCCGCGGGAGTCGAGATGGGAGCACGGGGGGCAGCTCTCTGCGCAGGCATCGGAGTGGGCGCGTATAGAGATCACGCTGATGCAGTCGCCAAGGCGGTCAAGATCGAACAGCGGCAGGAACCCAACCCGGAAACGACCCCTCTCTACCTGGCGCGCTACGAGGAATACAAGCGACTGTTACAAGCTATGCAGGAGCCGTGGGATCATCTGGGTGAGTTGAGCCAGTGATGACACGGTGAAGGGTAGTTATATCCTGGCTCCCTCTCATAACGCCCAGGCGGACACACCGCCAGCCAACCTGGTGGGGATGGTTCCGTACATTGTGATACATCCAAGATATTTGCGGATTTATAACCGGATGTCATTTCGAGTGTAGCGAGAAATCCCTGCTGAGTAACAATGATGAGTGTGGCTGCCGGCTAAAAATCCAGGCGAATTTTAGATTTATCGGCTACCCGGCTCATTAAAGTATCGTTTCAGGGATTAAGCCCTTCGGTCGAAATGACATAATTGCCCGCAAATAATTCCCTTTTTCGTCACATAGTAGGGTACCATCCCAATGCGCCTATTTGACGCCAAGGTGGATCATATAGTTGTATCCGAGGTCAACCACACCGATCTTGTCAAAACCGTATTGCACTATTGAATCCTCGAGCTCATCCGCTGACAGACGCATATGCAGTGGCGGACCAAAAGGCATGTCTTCTTTCTTACACTCGATGATTGCTACCCGCCCATCTGGTTTCAACACACGACGGATTTCGTTGAATAGCGCTTTCCCGTCTCCAGCTATATCAAGTGTATGGAGCACGGTAGCCATGAGACAAACATCCACGCAGTTATCTTCAATGGGTAGTGGCCAAGTGATATCAGAGGCCAGCGCCTTGACATTCGTCAGCCCCTGCGAATCAGCTTTTTCTGTTAGATCATCAATCAGGTTCTTCCATATGTCCAGCGCAAATACTTTTCCAGAATCCCCGATGATCTTGGCGGCCTGGATTGCATAATCGCCTGTTCCGCAGCCCAGGTCGAGAAAGCAATCTCCTTCCTTGAGTTTCAGCTCGCCAAAAACAACCCCCGGATCATGCATCTGGAAACTGCTTGCGCCACGTCTGTGTTTGTACCTCCTGTGACCACATCGGTGGTGAGGTCTGTTTTCATCATTCATCAAAGTCACCTCCTGCACTCTTATCAAAACTGATTAAATGTGATCCCCTGTCCCTCGACCTGGTAGTACCGCCGGCCCGCGCACATAAGACACAGACTGCGGTCCTCTCCTTCAGTCACAGCTTTCGTAGCCATGATCTCTTCACCGCAGCCGGAACATACGACACTCGCGGTTATCGGGGCGTAATCCGGCAGGACAGGGCGCACCGTTTCGGTAACCAGGAGTTCCTCGAATGGGAACTGGATGAGGGCGAAGGCAGCTTCCCGCCCCTTTTCCCTATAGGCCATTCCTTCTTCCGCGCTCTCCTCTCTATTCTTGATGACTTTTTCCATAAGGGGGAAGAACTCCGGAACCGCTCGCTCCAGGTGAGACCGGAACTCGGGCCGGACCCGGACACGTACTCCTGTTTCTTGTCCACGTATGGCAAAGGTCACTGCATGTCGACCAAGGTCACGGTATACAAGGGAATTATTGCCAAGGGTACACCCCGATACCGCCTGTATTCCGTCGGCAAAACAGGCGTTTATCTCAACTATAGCCATGAGGTCTTCCATTCCGTCGGAAGCTACAAATCCATTTCCCAACTGCCTCAGGCCACATACCGAGGCCATGACTCCGAGCGCACTGCCTGGGCAGAAATGGCCGTGGACCTCTGCCGTTTTTGCGAGACAACGGACCATGTCCTTGTTGCATATGGCCTGGATAAAGTCCCTTCTCGGGTTGTGCTTGAGGTGTTCTATTCTCTCTGCCTCTATGGCGTCTGCATCGAGCATCGGGACAAAGGGCTTCAGATCGTAGACGGGGCTTCCGTTCACGGCGCTCAGTCCCCGCACATGCAACCTGTTTCCCTCCAGGCTGAGCAGTTCCACTGTGGCTACGCCCAAGGGCGAAGGCCGCATCGGACTGCGTGTGGCAAAGACCCCCTTGATCTCCCCGCAGTCGGTTAGACATTTGAGTCCATATGCCTCCGAGAGGTGAGACGCAAAGAGAACCTGGATGTGTTTCGACTCGCCGAGCTCATACAGTCCCTCGACAAAGTCGTCGAATATCAGAATGTGGCTCTCCTCCCTGCGTGCCTCAGGCGGGTGGACGGGTAGATCGTATGAGCTTTCGACTCTTCCTATTTCTACAAGTTCCATAACAGCTTTCCTTTCTAAGATCGCGTTTCATCTGTTGAGTGTGTACTTCCAATAGCAACCCGGCCCGATCCCGCCGTAGGCCGCGTGGGCGATCCCCCCGCCGATGAACACATCCCGGCTGGACTTGAATTCGTCTCTGTGACCAGGGTCGAGCTTGGTCAAGGCCTCAGGTGCAGGTACGACGTTAGGGCAACTCGACTTGGGTAACGGAAATCAGTGTCAGGTTCAAGTCCCACACCTTGGACAGGATGCCGCGCAGGGCGGCTTGGTCGGCAACAGGACCGGTCAGTGTGGTGATTGGAGTGTCATCACTCCCGCTCTCAACCGCGAGCGCTATGCCGTCGAAGCATTCCGACCAGCTTGCATCAAGCCTTCCTTGCATCTTGATCTGATAGGCTACCGGTTTTTCCATGCTCACACTCCGCTCTAGGCCCTCGTGTGTTCCCACTGATCTTGCATATCATTGTATCATAAGGGTGCATTCAAAATGAATGGTAGGGGTGGGTCTTGCACCCGCCCCAGGGCACCCGCAAGGGGCGCCCCTACCAACCCATTTTGAACACGCCCGTATCATAAGTATATGACCGAATAGGTTTGGTTAGGAACATGCAAAAGTATGGGTTGAGTATGGTTGAGTAGTATGGGTTGAGCATGGTTGAGCCCAAGATGGATGAAGGAGTAAGAGGCTCGCGCACACAGCGCCCGTGCGAAAAGCAGCGGCTGCGGATGGTCCATCCGCAGCCGCTAGATTTGACAGCTTGCTTCTTTGGCTGTGTATGCAGTGATTTGCAGGGAGGCGCTCAGGTGGTGGGAAGAATGCCCAGCGCCCTGGCTTTCACAACGGATTGCGTCCGATTCTTAACGTGCAGCTTGCCATAGATGTTGCTTGTGTGCCACTTGACTGTGGGCAGCGAAAGGGTGAGGTGTTCTGCGATCTCTTGATTGGATAGCCCCTCAGCGATAAGCTGGAGCACCTCCAACTCGCGTTCGCTCAATGGTTCGACCAATGGCGAGGGATGAACGACAGAAAGCGTGTCTCTTGGCCTCGTTCTTGCTTCTTCGTTCTTTGTCCCGATCTCAAATGCTGCCAGGAGTCGTCCGGCATATGCCGGCGCGATGCCACGTGCAGCAGCCTCATAGAGCAATCGCGTCATCGGTGGGCCTTCGTCAACAAAGGTGCGCACGTAGGCTCCCGGTTCGGCAAGCGAGAGCGCACGCTCTAGAGCCGTCATCGCCTGTGTGGTATCACCTTGCATCTGTAGGGCTAACGCTTTGAGTATCTGGATTTCAATCACCTTCCCAATCAGCCCTTGCTGCTCCATTTCCTGCAGCAGCGGCTCCAGCAACGCCAGTGCTTCGTCGGGCTGATCTTGCTTGATCAACAATCGAGCCAACAGAAGATGCTCATACTTGCGCAGGTGGTAGTTGAGCAGATCGTCTCTCGGTTCCGGCGCAGCCAGGCCGAGGTCTCTGCCCAACTCCCCGACTTGGCCTTCGACTCCGCTCAACGCAAGAGTCCGTCCTTCAGCCCATTGTATGGCCGTTTCAAGGTTGCCGTGTACGACCCAATGCCGCGTTTGTTGCACAGCCACGCTAAGGTCATCCAGTTCGATGGTGTCGGCTCTTTGCACGAGCCGCTGCGCCTTTTGGGTTGCCTCGCGAGCGCCATCTTCATCCCTCTGAGCCAGCCTGACTCGTGCCAGACAAAGGTAGCCTTCAAGGGTCCCGCTCTCTCCCCATTGCTGGATGAGTTCGATACCTCCTGTCAGGTGGCGCGTCGCAGCCTCGAGATCATTCCACTCTCGGCACAGCTCACCTAATCCTATCAGCGCCAGGCCAGCAATGGGGAGGGGACGCCCTTCTCTGTCAACGGCCAGTTGCAGTGCTTGTTCATAAAGCGCTCTTGCCTCGTACAGTTGACCTTCCATACTGCGCAGCTTAGCCAATCGGCGTAGAGCCATCACGGTTAGCATGACATTGTCGGTCTCTTGGCTTATCCTGGCCAGCTCATCAAAAGCCCGGGCCGCGGTCGTGAGATCGCCGCCCCAGAGGTACGTGAGGCCTAGGCTGCCGCCGACCACGCTCCGTAAGAACAGGCTGTCCTCAGGCAGGAGTTCCAACGCCCGATGGGACAGTTCGGTATTGCGACACACCTCTCCTTGGTGGGCGGCGAGCACAGCACGAATTGCAGCTATCTCACCGGCGACGGAGCCATCCGGGTCAGCATCTACAGCGTCTTGCAAGCGCGCCTCAATAGCATCCAGCGGGCGACCGCCCCATAGCAGCGCCCCAGCGTGAAAGACGCAAAGGAGAGGCCGGGCACGCACCAGTTCATCGGGCAGCGCGTCCACCCAACCTAAGAAAGCAATAATCTCGCCACGCATAAAGGCTGCCTCAGCAATCTGCTCAATCAGGCGCGCCGCACATTCTAAATCTTCCGCGGACAACGCATGAACTATCGCCTCCTCCATAAGCCCGTTTTGCTCATACCACGCGCTTGCCCGGCTGTGCAATGCTGGCACAAGGTCCGGTAGAGACTGGCGCAGGAGCTTGCGCAACAAGTCGGCAAAGAGACGGTGATAGCGATACCATTGACGTTCATTGTCAAGCGGAATGATGAATAGATTGGACGATTCGAGATATTCTAGAATGGCTTGCGATTGGAGCCCAGGGATTGGAGATTGAGTACGGCTGCCATTCTCCAGTCGCCAGTCTCCGATCTCCCCAACAACAGCATCGCACAAGGGGCCGGTCAGGCGATCCAGTATGGCCGTGTAGAGCAAGAAGGTCTGAACACTGCTGGGCTGACGCTGAAAGACCTCTTCAACTAGATAGTCCAGTATATATCGGTCACTGCCCGTGAAGGCCTGGATGAAACCGGTGACGTCCTCTTGCCCCTGCATAGAGACCGCTGCCATTTGTAAGCCTGCAATCCATCCCTCGGTGCGGGATGCCAGCGCAGCGATATCATTAGCCGAAAGATCTAACCCTGTTACTTTGTTGAGAAAGGTAGCAGCTTCGTCGGGGGTAAAGCGCAAGTCGGCTAAGCGCAGTTCCGTCAATTCCATGCCACTGCGCAGGCGCGCGATGGGCAAAGGCAGGTCGGCGCGGCTGGTAATGAGCAGGTGCATCTGTGACGGCAGATGGTCGAGCAGAAAGGTGAGGGCATTGTGAACGGGTTGAGCCTCGATCAGGTGGTAGTCGTCGAGGACAAGGACGAAGTGATCTGGGATGACGTTGATTTGGTTGATCAGCGTCGTCAGGAACTCCTCTATAGGAGGTGACTGAGGTAATTGAAGCGCCCCCAATGCACCCAGTCCAATGCTCTCCTCAGTCGTCTGCAGCGCGGCGACGAGGTAGGCCAGGAAGCGCGCCAGGTCGTTGTCACCTCTGTCCAGCGAGACCCAGGCAACGGGTCGCCCGCAGCTAGCAACCCATTCACTAACCAGCGTGGTCTTACCATAGCCAGCCGGGGCGGAGATGAGGGTGAGCTTGCGGTGAAGCCCCGCGCTCAACTGCTCGATCAAGCGCGGGCGCGAGACCAGTTCTGGCCGGACGGGTGGGACATATAGTTTGGTTGTCAGCAGTGGCCTAGACATCTCGCCCTTCCTGGCGATACCACGTAACCAGGCCCGCTTGGTAAATGGGTCGCCCTTGGCGCCCTTAT
>CAZQDO010000142.1:0-12322 GCA_964592085.1 uncultured Anaerolineae bacterium
CACCAGGCTGGCGTCCACGGCCTTGCTGCCCACGTATTTCACCAGATGGCCACCACGCACGCCGTGCTCTAGCACGAAGCGGCGAATCTCGTCGGCGGTGGCGAGCCAGTCCTCGTTGCCGGTCAGTGTGCTGGCCGCTTGTAGGCCCGCGTAGATGGCGGCCAGGGTGTAGGGGTGGACCTTGTTCGGATGCTCCTCCCAGGGGTCGAAGCAAGGGAAGTGCCAGAGGGCGGCCAGATACCGGGCGGTGAGGTCTACTGCCTGTTGCCAATGCATCACCATTTGAGATTTGGGATTTGGGATTTGGGATTTGGCATGTTCGGCCAGTGCCCACAGCCAGGTGCCGAAGCCGTCCATCTGGAAGTTGGGCCACTCGTCGCCTGCTTCTCTTCCACTGAGGGTATACCTGGTGTGCAGGTGATCTTCTCCAGGCGGTTCCCCTCGCCTGGCCTTCTCAATGGCGTGCTGGGACCTGAAGGCGTGGCGTGAGATCGTGCGGGCAGCCCAATCGTGGAAGCGGCGGGCGCTCTCGTGCTGGCCCACCAGGTCCATGGCGTAGGCGATGAAGGCCCCGTCCCGGAACCAGGAGTAGCGGTAGGCTGGGAAATTGGGGGAAGCGATGTAGGCTCCAGAAGGGGCCTGGTTGGACAGAATGACTTCAATGCTGTGCTGGGAGAGATGTGGTTGCATCATACTGCAAACTCGATCACTATCAAGTCCCAGTATTCGAGCCGGGGGGTGGTGAATTCGATGTAGCTCCCATGAGCATCCCTACCCGGCTCGAAGTCGAGGAACATGGCCTGAGGGCTGGCGAAATCCGGCGAGGCGAGCCAAACCCGTTCCACGTTCTGCTCTGTCTGGTAACGCACTCGTAGCTCATCTAGCGGTGTGGGGTCGGCCAGCAGCAGACCATTCCACTCCGGCGATACGATGTCGAGCAGGTTGATCAGGCTAAGGCCAATGACACCATCTCCTTCGCGCACGATGGGCCACACCTTGTTGTAGGCTCGCTTAGCGTCGGTGCTCACACCTTCAATGGTCACCTGGCTCTCGTAGATTGACGTCACGTCGTGGGTGCCCAGCGCCAGGACGTTTTCGTAACGCACGGCAAAGTCGTAGTAGCGCCGAATCACCTCGGCCAGTTCGTCGCTCATAAGGCCGTAGTTGGGGAAATAGGGGTCGGCCAGCATCGCGCCGGGTTCGCCCAGCTCAATGTGATAGCCGCCGCTGGCAAAGATCACCGCGTCGGCTAGCCTGGCATTGCGTGATCGGGCCGGATCAATGTAGGCAGCCAGCACCACTGGCTTGCCCCGGCCAAGTTCCTGGGCGTTGACGATCAGCTCCCAAAGGTCACGGTACAAGGTATGGGGTGGCCAGACTTCGATGTAGATGAAGTCCTGGTCAGACGAAGCCACAGTCTCGATAGGCCAGTTGTTGACGGCGTTGAACACCACCGCTCCCTCTGGACGATGGGATCGGACCAGCTCCTTCGTGGCATTGATGGTGGCCGCCAGGGGACCAGCCAGGTCGAACCTCTGCCCCTGGGAATCATAGCCCTGCTTGGGATCGCCGTATTGGTCCAGGTGGATACCGTCAAAGTCCGTTTGACGCAACACCTGGTCAAACTGCTCAAGGAGGTGATTCACCCAGGGCGAATCGGGGCGTGGGTCCATGTAGACCAGGAAGTTTTCACCCAGCAAATAGGGTTGACCGTTGGCTTGATACAGGGCCCAATCCGGATGTTCCTCGTAAAAGGGGCCTGAAGCGGCGTAGATGGCGGTATAGGGCATGGCAGCGATGTTGCGTTCGTGGGCCGCGGCGATGAGCTTCTCGACCGTGGCGCGAGAAAGGCGACGGCCTAGCGGATCCAGGTAAGGCTCCTGGTCGGTCAGGAATTGGTCGTGGCGGTACATCCAATCGTAGAACTGCAACCCATTGAGGTGGTAGCGGACCAGCCAGGCCATGGTTTCATCCACGTTGCTGCGGTCGGGTGCGAAGTCGGTCAGGAAGCCATAGCGCGGTGCCTGAGTCCAGGACGTGAGGACGTCAAAGGCTGTGTGGCCGACGGCCAAAACCTGGCCAGACGTGTCGTGCACGGCCAGATCCACGCCGTAGCCTCTGGGCGCATCGGGGAGCGGGCTCCAGGTCCATCGCAGGGTTTGCTGGCCGCCGGGCGGCAATTCCGCTGGCTGGGCCAACGGCGCTACCTCCTCCGCGAGGTATTTGACCGAAGCAACCGCGTCCACGCTGACCGACCGGGTCAGCGAGTTGGTGAGGGTGATCAGGAATTCGACGGGCGCACCAGGCTGGTAGGTGGCCTTGTCGGGATGAAACGCGGTGATCTGTACACTACCCATGGGTAACGTCTCCGCTGTTGGTGTGGGGAGGCGTGGGGGCCTATCAACCTGGCAGGCTGCCAGAAGCAGCAGCAAACCCAGGCACGGGATCAAGTAGGATCTCATCCCTTGACCGCTCCGGCCGTGAGGCCCTTGATAAAATACTTCTGCAAGAAGATGAAGACCGTCAACACGGGAATAATGGCGATCAGCGAGCCGGCGAAGACCAATCCCCAGTCGGAGGCGTGGGTGCCGTGGAAATTGGCAATGGCGATGGGCAAAGTGCGCTTCAAGGGATCGTTGATCGTGGTCAATGCCCAGACGTATTCGTCCCAGGCACCCAGGAAGGTGAAAATGGCGACGGTGGCCAGGGCCGGCGTGGACAGGGGCAACAGGATGCGGAGGAAGATGGTCAGATGAGTGCCCCCGTCAATCAGCGCAGCTTCCTCAAGCTCGCGGGGCAGTTGCTCAAAGAAGCCTCGCAGCAGGAAGGTGTTGAAAGAGATGCCGCCTGCTGTGTACACCAGGACCAGGCCGGCCAGGGAATCCAGCAGCTTGAGGCGGGAAGCCAACATGAACTGGGGAATGATCAGCATCATGCCCGGCACCATCAGCGCGGCCAGCAAAGTGTAATACAGCAGGTTCTTGCCGGGAAACTCGAAGCGGGCAAAGGCATAAGCGACTGTAGAGGACAGGAATATCTGCAGCACGGTCGTGATCAGCGCCACCACCAGGCTGTTGAGAAAGTAGCGTCCAAAGTTGTTGGAGCGCCAGGCAGACACAAAGTTGTTCAGCGTCGGTTGAGAAGGGATAAAGCGCGGGGGAAACTCAAAGACGTACACCTGTCCTTTCAGAGAGGTAGAGATCATGTAGATGAAGGGCAGTATCACGAACACAACCCCGATGCTGAGAACCAGGACGAGCAGCGCTTGCCCCAATCTTCTGTGGATACGATATCCCATGTCCTTTGCCCCCTAGTACTCAATCCGCCGCTGCAAGAGACGCATCTGGGCGAAGTTGACGCCGAATATCATGGCTGCCAGCAAGTAGGAGAGCGCTGCGCCGTAGCCGAAATCCAGATACTTGAAGCCCTGGTTGTACATGTAGCTGAGCAAAACCTCGGTGCGCTGCATGGGGCCGCCGCCTGTCATCAAGTAGATAGAGATAAAGGCTTGAAAGCCACCGATCACCAGCATGACCAGGACAAACACGATGGTGGGCCGGATCAGCGGTAACGTGATGCGCCACAGACGTTGCCAGCCGCTCGCCCCATCAATGGCCGCCACCTCGTAGAGCTCGGCGGGGATGCCCTGGAGAGCGGCCAGGAAGATGACCATGTTCCAGCCGATGCCTTTCCAGATGCCCAGGCTCATGATGGCGATCCAGGCTGTATCCGCGTTGCTCAGCCATTGTACGTAATCAGGCAAAATGTGCAGCACGTCTACCAGAAGGTAGTTGACCAACCCGGCCGGGCTGGAGTTGAACAGGTATTCGAATAGAATTGAGACCACCACCCACGAGGTGACGACGGGCAAGTAGTAGACCGTGCGAAAGGCGGTCCGCCCGAACACGACGCGGTCTACCAACAGGGCCACCGTCAGCCCCAGGAGCATCTGACCAGCAACCGTCACCGCGGTATACATCAACGTGTTGCGCAGCGCCAGCCAGAAGACGGGGTCGTCGAAGGCACGGAGGTAGTTAGCCGCGCCGACGAAGGGGCTCGCCTGTCCAGGAATGGGATTCCATTCGTACAGACTGATTTGAAACGCCTTGAGCAGCGGGTAGGCCGTCCATGCCAGAAACAGGAGCAGCCCTGGCAGCAAGAACAGATACGGGGTCGGACTCACGCGCCGACGTCGGCGGCCTCCTGTCTGAGTCATTTCTCCTCTGTCCCGCCCAAGGGCTTTGATGATGCTCATCCGTGGTACCTCTCTTTGAGGCTCTTTGGGATTTCGCGGGGTCACAGTATCGGAGTCCCAAACTCGTTTGGGATGCGGCGCGGCAAATCCCAACAAGTTGGGGACTCCGGCTTGCTATTCACGCCCATTCCCAAAGACTCCTTCTTGATCCATGAGATCAACAAAGAGGGGCCGGATCAGGCCCGCCCGGCCCCTCGGTGTACTGGTCTACTGGCTCGCCAACAGAGCGTCAATCTCGGCGGCAGCCTCGTCCAGGGCCTGCTGGACGGTCTTCTCTTCGCGCAGGATGGCCTGCCCTGCGTTAGTGAGGAACTCCTCCATTTTGGTCCAGGTAGGATGCGGGGTACGGGCCTTCGCCGTCTTGAGCTGCTCCAGGAAGGTGCCGTAGTAGGGGTGATTCTTGATGTAATCGCTCTCGAGCAGTTCACTGAGAACCATCAACTGCCCGGTCTCGGCCATCTTGAGCTGATATTCGCGCGATAGGGTGAAGCGGATGAACTCCAGCGCTTCTTCTTTGTGCTGCGATTGCTGCATCAGCACAATGTCCTCGCCGCCCACCACGGAGATATGGCCACCGGGGCCGGCTGGCATCAGGGTGGCGTGAAGCTGTTTGTCGGGGAACTGCCCCTCGTAGATGGGGTACATCCAGGGGCCGTCAATGTAATTTGCATACAGGTCCTGGGCGTAGCCCGTGCCAGCATCCACTCCGCTACCCAGCACTGAGGGCGCCATGCAACCGTCCTTGAGGAACTTCAGCAGGAACTCGTAGGCAGCCACCGTGTTGGGGCCGTTCAGATAGCCAGTGGCCTTGGTGATCTCTGGGTCTGTGACGTCACCGCCGAAGCTCCAAATCCACGGGTTCACCGCCCAGGCGTAGGTACCGCCATCGGCAAACACGTACTTGTCCTCGCCCAGGGCTTTGATCGCCGCACACTGGGCCACCACGTCGTCTATCGTCTTGGGTGGCTCCGCGATGCCCGCCGCCTCGTACATCTCCTTGTTCCAGAACCAGACGCGGGTGTTCGTGTCCAGTGGCAGACCGTAGTAATGTCCGTTCCAGAAGTTGGTGGACAGGGGGCCGGGGAAGACCTTGGCCTTGTACTCTGCGAAGTCGGGCATGATCTCGTCCAGTTGGGCCAGTGCTCCCAATTCTGCCAACTCCGGCACCCAGATGATGTCGGAGCGGATCAGATCGGGCGCTACCCCCCCGGCCATTGAGGTCAGCAACTTCTGGCGGAACTCATCGTACGGGACGGGGAGTGATTCGACTGTGATGTTCGGATGCTCGGCTTCGAACATCGGTATCAAGGTTTTGACCAGCATTTCATTCTCCGGCGAAACCTCGTTGTAGGCGTGCCAGAAGGAAATGGTGACCGGGGCTGGCGTGGGTGGGATGGCAGTGACCACCTTCTCTACCTCTACCTCAACGGTGACCGGGACCTCTTTCTCGACGACGACCTCTTTCTCGATCACCTCGGGGGTAGGCTGGGCGCAGGCGCCAACCAGCAGGGCCAGTGCCACCAGGCCAGCCATGATCAGGGACGTGAGACGCTTTCGCTCGTTCATTGGATTTTCCTCCTTTTAATTTTAGTCGAGATTGTGTGATTGGTCAAAGTGGTCAAGCTTTCTGTGAGTTTCTCACGGATCACCCCCTTTCTTAACTTTATTCTGTGAACAAAGGAAGTTGAGCGAAAAAAGAGACGATTGGATGGCATCAGGCCATCGCCGCCATCAGATCTATGGCTTCCTTCCTGTCCGCTGGCGGTTTAAAAATCTCTCCCAGCACCACGCAGGCGGCGCCTCGTGCCCAGGTCTCATCTCCTGAGGGCTCAATGATGATCTCCAACTCGTCAGCCAGGCCGTCGAAGGCGTGCTCGCGAATCGCATCCCGCATGGGTCCAAAGCGCCACTCCCCGGCCCGCACTCCCTCGCCGCCCACGATCACCATTTGAGGGTTTAGAATATTCACCAGGTGAGCGATGCCGATCCCCAGCCAGTGCCCTGAGTCGCCCAGCAATCGTCGGGCCAACGCGTCCCCCGCCTCGGCCGCCGCTACAATCGCCTCCAACGTCAGCGGCTCGGCTTTGGCCAGTGTCGTTCGCTCCCCCAGGGTGATGGCCACGCGTGCCTGGCGCACCATGGCCGGATCCGAGGTCAGGGCTTCCAGGCAACCCCGCTTTCCGCAGTCGCAGGGCGGGCCATTCTCTTGCAGGGTGATGTGGCCCAATTCTCCCGCCCCGCCCAGCGCTCCCCGATAGAACTGCCCGTTGACCACGATGCCGGCGCCCACACCGCGGCCCACCGTCACCGCTACGAAGTGGTCCACTCCGTGGCCGTAGCCGAACCACTGCTCGGCGATGGTCAGGGTGTTCACATCGTTCTCCAGGCACACCGGCAGCTCGAAGTGGGCCGCCACTGGCTCGGCGATAGGCACATCCCGCCAGCCGAAGAAGGGAGAGTAGCGGCAGATACCGGCCTCGCCATCCACCACCCCGGCCATGCCGATGCCAATCCCCAACACCCGGGCGCGGTCCACCCCGGCCTCGGAGATGGTGTTCTCGACCGCCTGGATAATCGCCCGGATGACACCCGCTGGCTCCGTTCCGGAAGTGGTGGTCAGAGGAGTCGCCCGGTGGTGAAGGACGCTGGCGTCAAGGTCGGTCAGCGCGCTGGTGATGGCTTGTTCCATGAGCTTGACGCCGACCACGAAGCCGGCTTGGTAGTTGAGGCGCAGCAGTACGGGCCGTCGGCCGCCGGTGGATTCCCCCTCACCCAACTCGTGCACCAGGCCACTGGCGATGAAGTCGGCGGTGATGCCGGACACGGTGGCCAGGCTGAGGCCGGAGAGACGGGCGATGTCGGTGCGGGAGATAGGGCCGCGGCTTTTGATGAGGTTAAGCACCAGATTGCGGTTGATCTCTCTGATGAGATCGCGGTTGCCTCTGCGCAGACGGGCCAAAGGGAGACCTCCAAATTACTTTCTTCAGTGAAGCAAGTTGATTATACCACACTGCCATCCTTTTGTCAAGAACAGATTCCTGGCGAAAATCAGTTATGTTGATCATCCTTTTCCTGATATGACTATTAACCTTTTCCTTACAAAAAAATCAGGATTTTCCCAATTGAAATCCGACCCATTTTGTGATATAATGTATATAGGCGAAACTTAGCCCCGTAACCAAGCGATGGCAACAGAGGCGATGAGGTTAGCCCGTAGATGAGGATGCTTGGGCTAGGTTGAGCCGATAGCAAACTGATCGGTGCATCTGCAAGGGTCGGTTATTGTGGTCTTGAAGGATGATCAGGGGAGCGCGCTTTTCAGCGGTTGTCGGGCAAGGTCTGAGAGCGAGAACAGCTTTCATTGAGGAGGGGGGGCGACGGAGGGCAGAACAGATAGCGTGGAAGGGGTTCTCGGCTGTTTGCAATAGCCCTTCGGTGCAGAGCGGTTGGGGAGGTGTCGCAGGCAAAGAGCTCTAATGAAAAAGAGGAGCGGCATGGCTATCCATCCCTTAGCCTTAGCGGAGCCGGGAATGGAGAGGCAAGTGAATGCATCAATGAGTCTTCGTTGTACACTTGCCGTTTTGCCGCTCCCCTTAACTTATATTTTACGCATCTTGCCTTATTTGTCAAGTCGCGTCTCTGGAGTAAGGTGACGTCTTTGTGACCTTGTTCGCTAGACCTTGACTGTCTGAAAGATTAAGCTTGGAGGGCGGCAGGAATCATCATCTTTTACTGGGACAGATTAGAGGGGGACGACTTCTTCAAGGTCTGCGAGGGCTTGAATCACCTCGGCGGACAACTGAAGGTCAAATCCAAGAGCGATTACAGAAGTCGGGTTACCGTCGTGGCGCCGTTGAAGCCCGATGCGGGAAAACGGAGAAAGAGCCATGAGTATAACTATTCTCCTGGCCGACAGCCACGCGCTCATGCGTAAAGGCCTCCGTACCTTGCTGGAAAAGCAGCCTGGCATGGAAGTGGTGGCCGAAGCTGAGGACGGACGAACGACGGTACAGCTTGCCCGGGAGTTCTCACCCGACTTGGTGATTGTTGAAATTGCCCTGCCTGGGTTGAGCGGTGTCGAAGTTACTCGCCGGATCCTGACCAGAGATCACTCTGTCAAGGTCATGGTCTTGTCTATGTATTCCGACAGGAGGTTTGTGGCCAAGACGCTAAAAGCAGGTGCATCGGCCTATTTGCTGAAGGACTGTGCTTTCGAGGAGCTGGTGCGCGCCATCCACACCGTGATGGCGGATCAAACCTATCTGAGCCCTGAGATCGCTGCCGTTGTGGTCGAAGATTACGTACGTCGCCTGGAAAAGAACGATTCCTCGACTGCGTCCATGCTGACGCCCCGGGAATGCGAGGTGCTTCAGCTTCTGGCTGAGGGGAAGAACACGCGGCAAATCGCCTCGCGCCTTCGGGTGAGCGACAAGACAGTCGGAGCGTACTGGCGGCGCATCAAGAAGAGGCTGGATGTTGGCAACATAGCCGAGCTGACCAAGTGCGCCATTTGTGCAGGACTGACTTCCCTTGAGCCCTGATCGCACATGGGGGGAATAACCGTGCCCACACAGCCTGAGGGCTTATCAGAAAAGGATGACGTGTCTGTGATCAGTCGGCAACCCGGTGCAAGCACTGGGGTGGGTATTACGGCGCAACGAGCGTTCTTTCAATTGCTCGTCGAGAATGTTTTGGACATCGTCACCGTTTTGAACGACGGCGGAATCATCCACTACGAAAGCTCCTCCCTTGAACGGATCCTCGGATATGAACCGGCGGAGTTGATTGGGAAGCGCTTCTTTGAGTTCATCCATCCGGACGATGTGCTGAACGTTGTTAGTATCTTCAATGACATCATGCAGATTCCGGGTTGCACGGTATCCCTCGAGTTCCGGTTTCAGCACAAAGACAGTTCATGGTGTACCCTTGAAGCCCTGGGTAGAAACCTTCCGAATACCGCGGTGATGACAGGAATTGTCCTCTGTTCTCGCGACATCACCGAGCGCAAGCAGGCAGAGGAAGAACTACACCAAAGCTTCGAAAAGCTGAAGGAAACGCTTGAGGGGGTGCTCATTGCCCTGGCAGAAATAACCGAGAAGAGGGATCCGTACATAGCTGGTCATCAGCAGCGCGTGACCCGCTTGGCCTGTGCCATTGCCAGGGAGATGGGTCTTGCCGAGGAACGGATCGCGGGAATCCGTGTGGCCGGAATGATTCACGACATCGGCAAGATCAACATCCCTACTGAGGTTCTCAGAAAGCCCGGCAAGCTGTCCGAGATCGAATTGGCTCTGGTCAAGACCCACGCCCAGGCCGGCTTTGACCTCTTGAAGGCCACAGCATTCCAATGGCCGGTTGCCCAAATCCTGCTGCAACATCACGAAAGGATAGATGGCTCTGGATATCCCAGGGGGCTCATGGGTGAGGACGTCCTTTTGGAGGCGAGAATCCTGGGTGTGGCCGATGTCGTTGAGGCCATGGTCTCTCGTCGGTCTTACAGATTGGCCTTCGACCTGGATGAGGCCCTGGGGGAAATCATACGAAACAAGGGCATCCTTTACGATCCTGAAGTGGTAGATGCTTGCTTGAAGCTTTTTACTGAGAAGGGGTTTACGTTCGAGGAAGAAATGTCGAAAAGCCAGGACGAGCGGTAGTTCGCCCTTGACTGCGGTCGCCAACATCGCAGCCAACATCCCTGAACGCAGCGCCAGCCAAGGCCGTGCTTTTGCGCGTCCTGAGGCTGGCGTTTGTCTTGTGGTTATGAGCGGCTCAGTAGGGGAAACGGAGGAGAGAGATGACGAAGGAGCTTTCACCAAGGCGTACGGTTCAGAACAGGGACTGGGGCAAAGTCTTATCCCTATCACTGTTGCTGGCATTCTTGCTCCTTGGCCCACTCTTGGGTCTCCACGCAACCTCAGCAATGGCCGATGGGTGGGTGATCGAATGTGTGGACTGCCCCAAGCAGTTTAGCGCGATGACCGACCGCAGCCTGCGGTTGGACGCTGAAGGGCATCCGCACATCGCCTATGGCGAAGATCATCTTTACTACGCCTGGCACGATGGGATAAGTTGGCACTACGAAACGGTGGATGACTCCTCTGGGGTCGGCACGTATGCCTCCCTGGCCCTGGATGAGGACGGCTATCCACATATAAGTTACTACGACGAGATTCACTACGCCCTGAAGTACGCCTATCAGGGCGCCTCTGGCTGGCAGATCGAGACTGTGGACAGCGAAGGGGATGTCGGCAGGTACACCTCCCTGGTACTGGATGGGAATGGCTATCCTCACATCAGTTACTATGGCATAGGTCACCTGAGGTACGCCCATCAGGACGCCGCTGGCTGGCACATCGAGACCGTGGACAGCCAGGGGTCTGTGGGTTTCGGAAACTCCCTGGCCCTGGATGAAAACGATGATCCCCACATTAGCTACTACGATGCCTGGCCCAACGGCGACCTGAAGTACGCTCACCAGGATGCCGCTGGCTGGCACATCGAGATTGTGGATAGCGAAGGAGATGTGGGCACCTCTAGCTCGCTGGCTTTAGATATGGATGGCTATCCGCACATCAGCTACTGTGATTACTTCCATGACGACCTGAAATACGCCTATCAGGATGCCGCTGGCTGGCACATCGAGACTGTGTATAGTGGTTGGGATGTCGTCGAATACAGTTCCCTGGCTCTGACCAGGAGCGGGTATCCCTGCATCAGCTACTATGCTGGGGGCGATCTGAAATACGCCTATCAGGACGCCGTCGGATGGCACGTCGAGGCCGTGGACAGGATGGGAAATGTTGGCTCGCCTCTATCCCTGGCCCTGGATGAAAGCGATGATTCCCACATCAGCTACTTCGATACCTGGCCCAACGACGAGCTGAAGTACGCTCACCAGGATGCCTCTGGGTGGCACATTGAAACGGTGGACAGCCAGGAGCAGGTCGGTCAGTACCCGTCCTTGGCCCTGGATGGGGCAGGGTATGCCCACATCGGGTACTACGGCGGATACTCAACCAGCAACCTGAAGTACGCCTACCAGGATGCCGCCGGCTGGCACTCTGAGATCGTGGCAGGGGTGGGATGGGCCGATGCCTCCCTGTCTCTGGATAGGAACGGTACTGCCCACATCAGTTTCCGCGCCCATAGCGACCTGAAGTATGCTTACCGGAACGCCGCTGGCTGGCACATCCAGACCGTGGACAGCGGAGGGTGGGGGAGTGGAGACACCTCTCTAGCCCTGGATAGCAACGGCTATCCGCACATCAGCTATTATGGCAAGGGCGAGTTGAAGCATGCCTACCAGGACGCCGCTGGCTGGCATATTGAGGCCGTGGACAGCGGAGGGTCGGAGAGTGGAGACACCTCGCTAGCCCTGGATGGCAACGGGTATCCGCACATCAGCTTCCTCGACATCAGCTACTCAGATACAGATGACACCGTCCTGAAGGTTGCCCGCCAAGACCAATCGGGCTGGCAGATTCAAACCGTGGACACAGAGCTGGGCCCCTTCAGCGGGTTCACTTCCCTGGCCCTGGACGGGAACGGCTATGCCCACATCGGCTACTACGATGCCTGGCCCAGCGGCGACCTGAAGTATGCCTACCAAGACGCCGATGGCTGGCACATCCAGACTGTGGATAGCGAAGGAGACGTTGGTAGCTCCACCTCACTGATTTTGGATAGGGAAGGCTATCCGCACGTCAGCTACCTTGACCGCTTCCATGACAGCCTGAAGTACGCCTACCAGGATGCCGCCGGCTGGCACATCCAGACTATAGTTAGCGAGGGACATGTCGGCGGGTCCACCTCGCTGGCCCTGGATGGAGGCGACTACCCGCACATCAGCTACTTTGATGCAACAGACGAAGACCTGAAGTACGTCTACTACTCCGCCACGTGGCTCAACTGGCGTGATCCGGTTGGCCTGCTGCTGCCACGGCATGGTGCAATGGTGGGTGTCGTGTACCACGCCATCCCCACCCCCGCCACGCTGACTGCTACCCTTACCGGGCCAGCCAACTTCGCCGATGGCAGTCAGATGTTCACCGCCGACATCACCAGTCC
>CAZQDO010000143.1:0-12292 GCA_964592085.1 uncultured Anaerolineae bacterium
TCGTTTCGCCACAACTTGACCGGCGCCCCGGCCCCAGGGTGAATGCAGATCAGCAAATCGTCCCCTCCACATCATGCCCCGCCAAGTAGCCTTCGGCGAACCCCTCGTCTTCAGCAGTCAAGTTAAACTCCAACGGCCAACTTTCGACCTGCCCCCCGCAACCCGAAACCCCAAACCCGAAACTCGAAACCCTCTCCACCAGGGCCAGGTTCTGCTCCACCTCGTGGCGACCGGGTGAATAGGGCACGACGTCGGTCAGAAAGGGCCGAACCTCGGCGACATCGTAGCCCACTCGGCGGGGGATGCCGGCCAAGTAAGCCAGCAATGCCCCCCACCAGTGGTCGAAGCGGAGGACGATGGCCAGGTCGAAGTCTTTTTGCCTCAACCGTCTGGCGTGTTGCAGGAGGGTGACATAAGGATCCATCGTGGATCGCTTCTTCTGGCGGGTGAAGCCGGGGAAGGGGCAGAGGGCGATTTCGTCAACGTGGGGGTTGTTCTCAACGACGGCTTTTGACCAGTGGCCGACGAGACAGGTAATGTGCGCCTGGGGGAGGGCTTCTCGCAGCAGCCTGATGGCTGGGGGGGTGAACAGGCGGGCCCCCAGGTGGTCGGGGCGGATGAGGAGAACGGACTGGGGGGCTGGACAGCTCTGGTGGCTTGAAGGCTTCAGGGGCCAGGTCAGATAGGGTATGAGGCGCAGGAGGAGCAGGCGGATTCGCTGGCGTGGTTTTCCCATTGCCATTCCTCATTAAGGAGTTCCTCTGAGTTCCCAGGAGAGGACTCGAGGGAACTCAGAGGAACTCTGGGTACTCCATCTGATGATTGTGCAGCTCGTAGACTCGTTCCAATCTGGGGACGATGAGCCGCCAGTCGTAGCGCTCCTCGACGAAGCGCCGGGCCGCTTGCCCCAGCCTTTCCCGCAGGGAAGCATCGCCCAAAAGCTCGATCACCCGCTGAGCGAACCCTTCCGGCGTGTCGGCTGAGGACAAATGCTGACCAGGCACAAGCTCCTCAAAGCCCTCGCAGCCCAGTGAGGTGGAGACGATGGATTTGCCCATGGCCATGGCCTCCAGCACTTTGAGGCGGGTACCGCCCCCTATCCGCAACGGCACCACGTAAGCACTGGCCCTCGCGATGTAGGAGCGCACGTCATCCACGTAGCCGGTGATGGTTACCGCTGGATGGTCGGCCAGGCGCAGGATGTGGCGATGGGGGCTCTGGCCGACGATGTAGAAGTGCACGTCAGGCATTTGCTCGCGTATCAGCGGCAAGACCTCGTGACAGAACCAGAGGACAGCGTCCACGTTGGGGCGGAAGTCCATCTTACCAGTAAAAACCAATGAACAATGACCAATGTCCAATTGGGATTTGGTCATTGAGAATTGGTCATTGTAGAATTCGATGTCCACTCCGTTGGGGACGATGGTCACATTGAGGCCCGGTACGAGCTGTTGCAGAGCAGACTTGTCGGCCTCAGAAACAGCCACCACCCCATCGGCCAGCCGGCAAATCATGGCCTCGTAACGGCGGAGCTTCTTCCACTGTATGAGGGAGTAAAGGGCCGCAACCCAACGCCTGGGCTGTCGAACGTCTGTCTCGAAGGCTCGCTGTTGCAGCACGTACTCGGCGTTGTGATCGTCGAATATGGAAATTGGATATTGGGTATCGGAGATTCTCCAGTCCATCCAGTGTTGGGCCATCTCAATGCCTTCGATTTGTACTACATCGAATCGCTCGCGTCGCAGGACGGCGGCTAGCTTGGCCCTGAACTCTGCTGACGGCAGGCGCAGGGCCATGTCGGGCAAGGGGGAGAAAAACAGCGACCAGAAGCGGTTCAGTGGGGAACGGCGGGGCGAGAGGATGCCTTCGATGCTACAACAAAGTTGGTGCAAGGGAGTTGCCCCGGCGATTTCATCCTGCGAGCGCACAAAGGAAAGCAGGTGGATCTCGTGGCGCGAGGTCAGGTTGGCTATGATGTTGTAGTTTCTTATGGTTGTGCCCTGGTGGGGGGGATAGGGGAGTTGGGGGGTGAGAAACAAGATCCGCATCAATCACTCTCTCTTCGATCACCGAAGGTCTCCGACCGAGGTGAAAGGGGCTCGGTCGGAGACCTTCGCCTATCGCATAGCATGTGCATCAGCTAGTCACTCTGGCCGACTCGACGGTAGAGCTCCAATGTCTCGAGCGCCGTTTTCTCCCAGGAGAAGCATCGGGCTCGCTTGAACCCCTTGGCGATCAAGTTGGCTCGTAGACCCTCGTCAGTCAAGACCCGCCAGATGGCCACGGTTAGCTCGGAAACATCCTCAGGATCAACCAGGAGCCCGGCGTCGCCCACCACCTCGGGTAGTGATGACACGTTGGAGACCACCACCGGCGTGCCACAGGCCATGGCTTCCAGAGGCGGTAGGCCGAAGCCCTCGTAGAAGGATGGCTGCACCAGAAGTTGGGCGGCGTTGTAAAGGTGGAGCAATTCTTCGACGGGCACACGGCCCAGGAAGAGGATGTCGTTGGTTAGCTTGAACTCGTCCACGAGGGTGAAGACCTCTTCGGAGAGCCAACCTCGCCGACCCACTACCGCCAGTTTCACGTCTGCATTGTAGCTGTCCAACAGTTGGCGGTAAGCCTTCAGAAGCGTAGGCAGGTTCTTACGCGGTTCGATGGTACTCACGAAGAGGATGAAATCCCCCGTGATGTGATACTTGCGCTTGGTCTGTTCCAGGATTTCCCGCTCGTTGACAGGCCGATAGATGGGGTTGGCCGATTCGTAGATGACGGTGATTTTGTGCTCAGGCACGCCCAACAGGCGAGTGGTGTCTTGCTTAGTGCTCTCGGAGACGGCGATGATGTGGTCGGTCCGCTTCACCGCCTGGTCAATCTGGCCGTAGTAGCGCGCGCTCTCCCTGGTGAGGAAATGGGGGTACAAGAGAAAGGCCAGGTCGTGGATGGTGATGATGGATTTGCAGCGGCAGTGAAAAGGAGGTATGAAATCGGGGCTGTGCAGGACATCCAGATCGAGGCCTGAGATCTCCATTCGCAGAGCATACTGCTCTAAGCGGTGATGGCTTGGCGTCCAAAGGGACACTCGCTTGAAATTAGGCTTATCAACAATGACGTGCTTGTCCTTACGGCTTTGTAGGATGATGAACTCATTCTCTCGATCTATTCCGGCAAGTCCTTGAATCAAGCGAGCGATGTACTGACTGATGCCCGCTTGACTGTAATAGACCAACCGCGCGTCAATGCCGATGCGCATTGGCTTATGTTTCTCCTGGCCCTTGGCCCGTTCATTTTGCTCTAAGGGTCTTTGAGCAATTGTATGAATTCTTCCACTGCCAGCTCGGCATCGGCGAGAATACTCTTTAGCACCTTTGGGTGCAGGATCTTACCCACATGAAAGGGTCGTCACCTGCTTGCCCATTGTATTCTTGTAAATTCCGTGGCTGCCGCTTTGACGAGTTAGTCCGAAGCCGATTTTCTCCAAGACACGACTAACCTGCCTGGCGGTGACACGTGGCAACCGAGGGCTCACGCCTGAACCTCCAAAGTCGCCAGGCTCACCATTTCGGCGGTTGGGATGGGTTCACCGCTGGCCAGGCGGTCTTCGATGTGTAAGCGAATGGCGTCTTCTATGTTGGTCAGGGCCTCCTCGTAAGAGTCGCCTTGGGTGTAGCAGCCCTGTAAAGCAGGACAGAATACGAAATAACCCTCTTTGTCTTTCTCAATGACAATTGGTAGCAGGAATTTTCGCATTGCTTTCCCCTTCTCTTGAGGCTCTTTCCATTTCCAGCAGGTGACGCTTGAGATCTAAACCGCCCCCGAAGCCGCGCAGGTCTCCGTCGCTGCCTATCACGCGGTGACAGGGCACCACGATAGGTGTGGGATTCGTCGCCATGGCCCGTCCGACGGCTCGGGCTGCCCCGGGGGAGCCGGCCTGGTGGGCTATCTGGCCATAGGAGCGGGTCTCGCCATAGGGAATGTCTCGTACAGCCAACCAGACCCGGCGTTGGAAAGCGGTTGCCCCGCTCAGGTCTAAAGGCTCGTCGAAGAGAACTCGCTGGCCGTCGAAATACTGCTGCAACTTGGTCTTCAAGTCGTCAAGTCCTGGGTCATCGTAGCTCTGTTCTTTCCCCCAGCGGTCGAGCAGGGGCTTCAAGGCCCTCTCCTGGGTAGGCTCAGGTAGGGTGAGGGCCAGGATCCCATCGGGAGAACTGGCTATCCCCACCCAACCACAGGCCGTCTGACATGAGTCTATGGCCACTTTGGTTTCTGCGTCCATTCTTATTCCTCGTCTCTTTGAGTTGGGTTCGTGCCTTTAATTATAACCATTACGCTGTGTCTGTCAAGGCTGCGTTGCAAGGGAGCCGACCTCAATGCAGTGGAGGGCCTGGCGCTCCATGAGCTGGCGCAGGAGCTCAATCAGCTTTTGCCTTCCAGACAGACAAAGTTGTACGGCGGCCAGGGGCCGCTGAGCGCGAACTTCATCCCCTTCTCTACGTTGGCGCTCTTCAGCTCCCCTACTCTCTGGCTGAAACTTTCCACCTCTATTCGGGAGACCAGAAAAGCGGCGTTCAAGATCATGCTCTGATCCAGAAGGCGGGTCAGACAGGCATCAGTGGCCTGCCCCCTGAGATCCTGGAAGATACGTAGCGCCTCTTTCTCTCTAGCTACTTCCATCTCCTCCCGCACCAACTGCTTGAGCTGAGTCACATCCTTCTCCAGCTTCATCTGGAGATAATAGCTCTTCCCTCGCATGGCCGGCGTTCCGCGAGCCCGCTTTAACTCCTGGGCACGACCAGCCATCTCCTCCCGAAATCGGGCAACCCGCTCGCTGGCCTTTTCCACTTCTCTCCTGATCTCCTCTTCTCCCCAAAGGACCTTGAGACCCAATTCAACCTTGCCATCCAGCCGGACCAGGTTCTCTTTGCATTGTGGATAATTCTCCGCCAGCATTTCCTTCACCCGCGCCTCGCTGGCGAACACGACACCAAAGCGCAGGGGAAGCACCGTGTGCTCGGCCATTGCCTCTTCGATGACGCCCTCGTGGGCCAGGACATGCTTGATGGTTGGTTCGGGAGCCTCCAGGGCTGCGTCGCTGACCACGGCGCTGATGTCCCGATAGGGAATGGTATACACCTGGTTGCCCCTTCGACTCTGCTCAGGGCTAGCCGGCCCACCGACCCCCTCCCGACCGAAAACCTGCCTCTCGTCGCCGGGGATGATGCAGTAGACGTATCTAGCCTCGTGTTCCTCTTGTCTCGACACTCCCTTCCTCCGGCGTGCTCACCTTGGAGGCGAAGCTGTAGGGCGGCCAGGGGCCAGTGAAACGCACTTCCACCCCCTCTTCCCCTTTGATCTTTTCCAGTTCCTCGCCCAGTTCCTTCACCCTGTCCTCTTTCACCAGCAGGGACAGGTTCATGAGCATCTGCTTTCCCTCGGCTGGTCGTTTCACCTTGTTCACGTGCACATCCTCGGCATGGGGCGTGATCCGCCGGTAGTGACGGCGATAATCCTCATCGGCCATCGCCTCCAGTGCTTGCTTCAGCGCTTTCTCGATCTTCTGCTGATAGAAATAGGCAAGCCCTTTGGGCTTGCCTATCATCTCCTGCCGCAATTGCCCGATCTCCTCGTTGGCCTCGGTGATCCTCTCTGAGATGGCATCCACCAGCCAGAAGATCTGCACCCCCAGCTCAACTTTGCTCCTGAGCTCCTCCAGTTTGGCCTTGAAACCGTCGTATTCCGCTTGCAGCCAGGCGACAACTGTCTCCTCGACCGTCCGGCCCTCTATGGGGCGGATGATGCAGTCAAAGGTCATGGGCAGGATGCTGCCCGCCTCTGCCCAGGCAGCATCTACTACCTGGCCGTGGGTCCAAACCCATTCCTTGACCGTCTCGTCATCCCCCTGATATGGCTCCAGGGAGCAATCGTGGACCAGGGCGCTGATGTCCTGGTAGGAGATGGTGTAGACAACCTGGCCGTCTAGCCCAATCTCCCCCCAATACTTCTTTCCGGTATCGGGCATGATACAGTAGACGTATCTTCCCGGAGCTTCTGTCATCTGTCTCCCCCTCTGTCAGATTTTCTTCAGATTGACGATCAGGATGCCGTTTTTGAAACGTGTCGCCACCCGGTCGGCATCCACTGGCGCGGGGAGCGCGACCTCTTCGTGGTAGCTGGCCTCGGAATCATCCACCCATACCACTACCTTTTCCCTCTGGGCTCTGACCCGAATGGCTTCATCTTCCACACCCGGCAGCTCCACGATGACGTTGATCTCGTGTGCTTCGTTGAAGACTTCGATCTCCGGTTCCCGCCCCTCTGTGACGGAAGCGGCCCTTCCGGCCAACCACCAGCTAAAGGGGACCATCTCACCCGTCTCCCGATCAAATCTGGATTCTTCAAAGACCAAAATGGGACGTCCCAGCGCTTCTTCGGCTACAGGGTTTATGCCCTGCCGGATCTTGAACAGGACGTCCATGTGGGTGGGGGCGGCGATCAACGTTGCCAATTCACCGATGGTGGCATGTCTGTTCAGCCACAGATGCCACATGATTTCCCGGCTGCCCAGGTCCAGCTCCATGGCCAGGCGTTCCACCTGGGCATGGGTGATGGGGGGCTGGGGAGCGGGGGAAACCTCTGCCGCTCCGTCGCTCCTCTGCTCCCTTACTCCCATGTTCCTCTGCTCTAGGGGCGGACTCTGCTTCGAGACTAGCTGGTGCAACTGCTCCAGCCAACGTCCCAGGGAGGGGGTGATAAACCAGGCCTTGGCCAGGCTCATCTGGCGGGGGTGGCGGTAGGAGACGGCCATGGCCATCTTCCTCACCAGAGTGAATCGCTTGCTCTCAGTAGCGACCTCAGTGATCAGGGTGAGAGGGGTATCGAAGATGACTCCCCGAGGCTGAAGGAAGAGCAGCCTCTCGCCGGTCAGTCGCAGTTCGCCGATCTGCCAGACGGGCCGTCCCTGGGGCAAGTACACCCCCTGCTCGGCCAGCAGGATCTCACCCCCTCCCTCTGCAAGGGGGAGGGTGGGGGAGGGGGACCTAGTCCCTGATACTTGGAGTCTCAAGCTCTTCCCTCCATCGCTCCGGGTTAATCATCTTATCCAGCACCTCGTCCACGAGGTCGTCCAGGCCATCTCGCACACTCTGTACCGCCTCGGCCACGCCGTGCTCCTCTTTGATCTGGTCGAGGGCGATGTCCAGCTCCATCAGGGCCTCTCCCAGGCGGTTCATCTCTTCTTCGCTCAGGCTGCCCGCTTCCATCCGCTTGAAGGCCTGGGTCTTGAGGGTATCCTGGATGATTTCGACCAGGGCGATGACCAGCCCCAGTATCCCCTGCTTCAGGTTGCCCTCGTCAATGTCAAGCATGGAAATCGCTCCTTCGGCAGGCTCAGGACAGGCCTCCGTAGTCCAGAACCTGCCCCTTGATGTGCCGCCGCCACTGCGGCAACATCTCCCCTGAGAACAGGGCTTCCTCACGGCCCTGGTGGTTCTGGTAGACGATGGTCAGAACCTCTCGCTGGTCTAACACACCGCCCAGGTCTCGGGTGCCCAGGCTGATCCCCTGTATCTTGCCCAGGGGGATCTCCAGTCCCACCCGGCGGTCGAAATCGGACCACCACAGCAGGCGGTCCACCGTCAGATAGAGCCAGCCCGGCCGCCAGGTGGGGCCGTGAATGCCGGTGCTGGGAACCTGGTACCACATCTTGCCATCGGCCACCGTTCTCTCTTTGATGATGACGCCCACTTCCCTGTCCCGCAAGAAGGGGATGAAATCACCGTCCGGCACCCGCCCCATGGCAGCCATCTTCTCCTCAAGGGCACCTTTCAGGCTCCCCATATCCTCGGCGTAGAGGGAGACCACCTCCCCCGTCGCCAGGGAGAGGTACAGCATGTCCCGCTGGACGCCTGTGAAATAACTCTCTTCGTTGACCATCAAGCCCTGGATCTCCGCCAGGGGAGTCTGGAACAGTACCTCGGCTGGCTCCTGGCGATACAGGATCAGGCGGCGGTCGGTCAGGTAGAGCCGGCCTGGCCGCCAGGCCCGGTAGACGCCGTCGCTATACCAATGAGAGCCGAACGTGTCCAGAAGGATGGCTTCGCCGGGTGCCAGAGCGAGCTTTTTCTGCTGCAATTCCCTGGCCGCGTACTCGCGCAGTTCCTCATCCCAGGCCTTCATGAAGCCGTACTCGATCATAGTCTCCACGGAGGCGATGGCCGCCCGCAGGCTGATGCCGATGAGGGGGATGCCAGCCACCCCGATGATCAGATCCGTGCTGAGGACGATGCCCTTGTCCAGCACCCTCTCCAACAGATCGTCTATCGTTGCCTGCCTGACCCGCGTCGCTTCCACCGTGGCTAAACCCCATCCTCATCATTCATCGGCCGGACACCAACCGCAGACGTAGCAACCGCTCGCCATCAGTTGCTCCCTGACCACCGTGGTTCCACATTCAGGACATGCAACCTTAAACGGGGCCCACTCTGTCTCTTGCTCTGGGTCCGATGGTAACCAGCCGCAAATGTAGCAGCCCTTGTCAAGCAGTTCCTCCCTGAGCACCGGGCTTCCACAGCCGGGGCAACGGACTCGGTATGGAGGAGCCTCCTCGATCTTGACGCCCGCTTGTGCAGCCGCCTGATCCACCATCTCGGCGATGCTGTCGAGGATCGTTTCGGCTGGCTTGAGCAACAATTGGTCAATCAACACAGCGAACTCCTCCGTTAGCTATCAGGCGGGGATGGCTATCGGCTCCTCCGCTCTCAGACGGGTCTTGGCCCTGGCGCTCACCCAGCCGCACCAGGGGCACTGGACGTTGAGCAACTCCTCTGTCTCCACCATCTTGCCGCACTGGGGGCAGGCCTCCTTGCCGATTTGGGCCTCCTTCCAGGCGGCCGTCTCAATGTTGGTGCCGGAGGGAAACTCCAGGCCGTACTTGGCGGCCGTGGCAAAGGAGGCCAGGGCGGCCCGGATTTTGACCCCCAGAAGCTCGACCCCGGCCACGGAGACGGTGATGTCGGCGTTGATGACCAGCCCCTTGTCCAGAATGACGTCAATCACGTCCACCAGGGACGTGCCTCTTTCTCTCGTTGGTTCCAGTCCCATCTCAAGGTGTTCCTTTCACTCATCTCCGTATAGAGCGACTCCCACCTCGTTCAACTTGGCCAGACCCCGGATCTCGTGGGGAAAGAGGGGGAGTTCGGTGACGGCGTAGCGAGAGAACTGCTCTCGAAGGCCCTGGATGTATCCTTGCTGTTCCTCCCGCTTGGCCAGACAAAAGTCGCACTCTGTGGGCGGCATAACCATGTTGACCACCAGATGCCGACAGGGGATCTCCATCCGGTCCAGGGTGACCAGAAAACGCTGTGTTTCGAAGACACCCATAGCTTCGGGAATGGTCACGGCCACGAACTCGCTCCGCTGGGCATCCACCAACTGCTGTCGCATCTTCTTAACGCCTCTGAACATTTCGAGCATGAGGTCGGCTGTCTTGGTTAATGTCACCAGTCCTTGATATTTCAAGAGCATTCGGAAAAAGGTCTTGAACCAATCCATAGCCAGTTCAGGGAGCTCCAGGAAGCGCAGCATGTGACCAGTGGGGGCGGTGTCCAGGATGAAGCGGTCGTAGGTGCCCTCTTCCATCAGGTCCATGATGGAGATCAAAGCGATGATCTCATCCAGGCCCGGAGGGATGAGGGAGATGATCTCCAGCATTACCTCCTTGTCGAAGGCGATGTCCATGCCGCCGCCGCCCAGGAAGCTGTCGAAAACCTCATTGATCTCCTCCATGTAGCGCTGCTTGAGGTCCTCCAGTTGGTCTTCAGCGTTGATCTGCATGGCGTAGAGACCACTTACCTCCGCTATCGGCGTGGGTTCATCGCCGATGGGACAGCCCAGGCTGTCGGCCAGGGAACCAGTCGGGTCAGTGGAGAAGAGGAGGATCTTCTTCCCGCTGTCATGCTCGGCCATGGCCAGAGCCGTTGTTGCTGCCAGCGTCGTTTTCCCCACCCCACCCTTGCCGCCGAAGAGGATGAACCGTAGATCCTTCTCCAGGAGGCCCCTCATCCCTGACGGGCCAGTGGATAAAACCTGGGGCGAAGATTTGGCTGTGATCGTCCATTCAGGCGGGTGGTCTTGATCGAAAAGGAGCTCCGCAAAGGTGGTCAGGTCTTCCATGCCGCGGATCTCGTGGGGGAAGAGGGGCATGGTTATCAGATTGTACCGGCCAAACTTCTGTTCGATCTCCTGCCGGTACGGTTCCTGATCCTTCCGATGCGCCTCGCAGAAAGGACAGGGGCGGTCGTCCACCAGGCGGTTGAGGATCACGCTGCGCACCGGGATGCCACCCTCATTCAGGGCCTGGAAAAGGGTCTCCGTCTCGTAGATGCTCATCGCCTCGGGGTTGACCACGGGCACGAACTCGGTAGTTCCGGCGTTCTTGAGCAACTTCTGCACCCTCTCCACATCGTTAGCCATGGTCTGCAGGAAACGGTCAGCCTCATCAGGGGCATACCTTCCTACGAACGTTTTCACCATGAAGCGGTGTTTCTCCATCATCATGTCCATGACGTGGACCCACTGCTCCATGTGCTCGGGCAGGGCCAGCAGCCGGATGGTGTGGCCAGCGGGGGCCGTGTCCAGGATCACCAGATCGTAGTGCCCCTCCCTCATCAGGTCCATGATCTCCATGATGGCCATCACCTCGTCCAGGCCGGGCAGCGAGAGCTCGAAGAAGTTGGCGATATCTTCCTGGTCGAAGTAGGTCCCCCGGTCGGCGATCAACTTGATCACTGCCCCGTGTTGCGCCTTGAATCCCCCCAAGAGCGCTTCGGCATCGAGGGCCAGGGCGAAGAGGTTGTCCATGCCCTCAATGGGTGTGACTTCGCTGCCCACTTCGCAGTCGAGGCTATCTGAGAGGGAGTGAGCCGGGTCGGTGGAGACCAGGAGCACCTTCTTGTCGGGCCGTTGGCGGGCGAAGTGCAGGGCCGTGGCCGACGCTGAGGTGGTCTTGCCGGTCCCCCCCTTGCCTCCGAAGATGATGAAGCGCAGATTGGGGTTGCTCAAGAAGGCGGTCTTTTGTTCAGTCATAAAGGTCTCCTCCATAAAACCAAAAAGCCAAGCCTACTCCGCCTCGGCTTTCTTGTATTCTCTGATGGCGTTCAGCCAATCCAGCAATTCCTCTTCTTGCTTCAGATACTCTTCTTCGCTGATCTCCTCCAGCTCGTAGCGCAGTTGCAACTCCATGAGCATGCCCCGCGCCTTATCCTCGTCCAGCCGTTCCTGGTCCACTGCCTCAGCGATTTTCTCGAAAATAAAGAGCAGCCCCTTAACCGGCAAGGTGACGGGAGCAAGGAGCAGGCCCTTGAGGCTCAGGTCTATACTGCTGGGTTGACCGCTTTTCGGATCGGCCATCTTACGCACTTCCCTGAGGCACTAGCATCTCCTGCCGTCGAATCGCAATCAGCAGCGTCCGCTCCACCGCCTCCCGGCTGAACCGGATTTCTGATGGATGCTCCTCCGCTCCTCCGCTTCTCTGCACATTCTCAGCGTAGGCTGTGAGGAGCTCGTAGGCGTGGGCCAGTTCGGTCATACGAGCCTCGGCCTCCGGGTCGTCGGGATTGTGATCGGGATGCAGTTGGCTGGCCAGCCGGTGGTAGGCCCGCCGGATCTCGCCAGGGGCGGCCGTCTCCCCCAGACCCAGGTGGCGACGGGCCTCGTCAATCGCCTCGAAGGAAGGCACCTCCACCTCTACGGTAGCGAAGCTGTAGGGCGGCAGAGGCCCAACGCGACGGAAGGTGAGCTGACCCTCAAATTCTTCGTCCAGCGACTCTAGCTGTTGGTCCAATGCCTCCTGCCCCGCCTCATCCACCAGCAGAGCCACGTTGACCACCATGCTGTCGTCCATGAGTGGGTTGACCATTGAGTCCAGAGCCACCTTACTCAATGTGTAGATCAAGTAGTCACGCGAGGAGGCTCTGCGCTGCTCCAGTGACTTTTGGACCAGTTGGCCGACGGCCACCCGCTCGATCAGTGTCTCTTCAGGGGGATGGCCTGCTATTTGGGCTTTGAGTTGGGCGATGTGCTCCTCCTGGCCGATCTCCCGGAAAACCTTCTGGAGGTCCCACAGGACCACCACTTCCATCTGCACCCGGCCTGCGAATTCTTCCAGGGTGGTGCGGAAGAGGGACTCTCCTTGCGCCAGGAGACGGCGCACAGAGTCCTCATCGGGCAGGACGGTGCCGAACTTCACCGGCAGGACCGGAAAGGCTCTCATCACTGCCTCGACGACGCGTTGGTG
>CAZQDO010000144.1:0-12262 GCA_964592085.1 uncultured Anaerolineae bacterium
TGCCTGCGCCCAGGGCGGCGTAGAAGGGGCGCAGCAAGGCAAGAATGGTAGCCACGCTCACCGACTCGCGCATGGCCAGCACGCAGGGCACTCCTGCCGCCAGCAGGACCCCAGCCAGACCCACCTCCTCGCCCATGGCCGACTGGCAGGCGGAGAGCACCACCAGTCGGGTAGGGGAATTGGCCAGCATCTCGGCCAGTTCCTCGGCGGGAAGCATCTCTACTGTGCCGTCCTGCCGCTCGAAGGCCAGGTAGCCGCAGGGGGGCACGGCTGAGAGGTCGGCCTCACAAACAGGGCAGGTGGGCGGGTCGGAATCCAGCCCCTCCTCGGGCACCAGGGCTCCGCACTCCTCGTTGGGGCAGGGGCGGCCGAAGACACCGTGGCCGTCGAAGTGGAAGAGATCGGGTGGCCGTTGCAGGGCTGTGCGCAGGGCCTCGATGCTAGGCGGATGCAGGATATCTAGCCTGGCTGGGGCTTCCACCCCGCTCAGTCCGCGCACCAGCTCGAACTGGTCGGCGATGTCGGGCAATTCTGCCACGTCCAGCGGTCGGGCCACGACCACCAGGGCACGGAAAGCGGGCTCCACCTCGGCCGGTGGCGTTGGCTGCAAAGCCACCTCGCGTGCGGCGGGGGCGATAGTGGTGCCGGCCCCGTCGCCGAAGCTCTTGATCTCATGGCCTATCGAATTGTTTGAGTCAGCAGTTTGGAACATCGTTTCTCCTCCCAGTCGCCCCAGCCTCCCGCAGGCTTCGACCTGAGCTCAGCCGAAGGTTCCGAACCTGCGGGAGGCCTCACCGCTCACCACCCGTCGTAGTGAATTATATCATCTACCTTCAACGTCGTCAACTTGCTTTTATGTGCATCGCGAGATTCGCCAACAAGGGCATATTCGAGTATAATTAAGCGGACGCGATAACCTGGAGAGAGAGGTTGAAGGATAGATGTTGCAGCGGCTGGGCATGGCCGAAGTGCCTCTCTACCAGATTGCCCTGAGCCTGATCCTGCTGATCCTGAGCATCGCTGGCACCCTGTGGGCCGGGGCCAAAGTCTTCCGCATGGGGCTCCTCATGTACGGCAAGCGGCCCTCGGTTTCGGAGATCCTGCGCGCCTTGCGGCAGGCATGATAGTGGGCTGAAAGATCGAGGTGGATTGCGAGGATGAGAGGTATTATCTGCTACTATTCAAGCACTGGCAATACGAGATTGGCCTGTAGATACATCGCCAGGAAGATCGAAGAGGCCAAGCTCGATCTTTACGATGTCACAAGAGGGAAGGCCGCTGAGCTTGAAAGGTACGATGTGGTCGGCTTCGCCACTTTCACTGACTTCTGGGGGCCACCGTACCTGTTCAAGACTTTCGTAGAGGGCTTGCCTCAGCAGAATGGCAAACCTGCGTTTGTGTTTAATACGTATGGCAACCGCAGTGGTAGGACCCTCAAGACCATGGAGAGAATCGTCTCCTCCAAAGGTTTCCGGGTCATCGCCGGTCATTCACTTCACACACCAGAAAGCTATCCGCCCATGATTGCCAGGGGCAAGGGAAACGAACATGCACCGACCGAGGAAGAGAAGATCTCGTTTGAGGAATTCGTTGCCGATTTGAGACAATTGCTTGGTAGTCTGGACGGAGAAAAAACATTCAGAGGGAGCAGGATAAGGATTGGGTCACTGAACAGCGTATTGCCAACACTCCCCCGCACGATGGCCCGCAGGGATATGGGGGAGAAGTACGTGGATGAATTACTCTGCACGGAGTGCGGTGTTTGCGAGAAGATATGTCCTTACCAGGCAATCCGACTGGACCCAAAGCCTGTTTTCAACCTGGATGAGTGTTATGGTTGTTGGGCCTGCTACAATCGCTGTCCTGAACAGGCGATCTATACGCGGAAGTATAGAGGAGTAGGTCACTATCCCAAACCGCTTGATCGGCTGAGAGAGGCGTTGAGAGCCTGAGCACACGCCGCCAGCCACTTCTATCAAAAAAAGAAAGGCAGCACAATGTCAATCTTCTTGATTCTAGTCGCAATAGTGATCGTAGTCTCTCTGACCGCCAGCTATGTTTTCTCCAGCGTGATCCTCTACTCTGTGCGACAGCCCATCGTCAAAACACCCCAGGAATATGGGTTGGACTATGAAGATGTGGGGTTCAAAAGTGCCGACGGCATAGACTTGAAGGGATGGTTTATCCCCGCAAAGCGCACTGATCCTGGCGATGGGCAGGACAGGGTGATCATCCTCACCCATCCCATGACCTTCAATCGCCACGGTTTCCTGGCCAAGAACCAGGGACTCCCGCCCTTGTTCAAGACAGACGTTGATCTTTTGACAACGGCTGTGGCCCTGAACCAGGCTGGCTACTCTGTACTGATGTTCGACTTCAGGAATCACGGTGAGAGTGGAGGGGGACTGAGTGGGGTCGGATTGAACGAGTATCAGGACATCGTTGGTGCAATGGACTATGTCCGCAAACAACCTGATCTAGACTCACCACAGATTGGGTTCGTCAGCTTCTGTATGGGAGCGAATTCCACAATCGTCGCCATGAGTAAGGCCAAGGCGCGGTTTGAGAAAGTCAAGTTCCTCATAGCCATTCAGCCTGTCTCGGCCGCGGTTTTCGTTCGCTGCTACATGAAGAACGTCTATACTCCTCTGAGCCTGTATCTCATCCCCATCGTCAACAAGCTCTGCCAATGGCGAGGTGGGTATGCCTTGAAGGAAATGTCTCCCTTGGCGTATGCCAAAGATGTCGAGGTTCCCACGCTGTATGTTCAGGCCAAAGCGGATCCCTGGACTGAGTTGAGTGATATCGAGAGCTTCTATGAAGCGACGGCGGGGCCAAAAGAGCTTTGGCTGCTAGAGGGGAGGATGAGACGCTTTGACACCTACAACTACATTGGTCGCCACCCAGATAGGATCATAGAGTTCGCCAGGCAGCACTTCTCGGCTCAGTCTCCCTGGCCTGCCCAGGGCGCGATGTAGTGAACTGCACCTTCGCTGAACTTGGGACTTGACAAGATTCGTAGGGTGTGGTATCATCTTACAAATGTACATCATTGAACAATGGTACATGATCCGCTGAGCACGTTTGTCTGAGAGGAGCTATGAACATCATCTTGATTGTATCCGACACGTTCCGACGGGATCACCTCGGCTGCTATGGCAATGCCTGGATCCGTACCCCCTACCTGGACCGCCTGGCCCAGCAATCCATCGTGATTGAGCGTTGCTACGCGGCTTCGTTCCCCACGGTGCCGAATCGGTCCGATCTGCTGACGGGCAAGTACAACTTCACATATCTCGGTTGGAGGCCTCTTCCCCAAGACGAGATCACTCTATCGCAGCTCTTGACCAGCGAAGGCTATGTCACAGCCGGTATCGTCGACACACCCTTCTACCTGAGAGATGGTTATGGTTATGATCGGGGGTTTCTCGACTTTGTCTGGCTGCGGGATCAACGCTCAGGCAAAGCGCGCAACGACGTAGTTTATGCCCGACGCTACGAAGAGGACCACTTTGCCGCCACAACCATGTCCGTGGCTGAGAAGTGGTTGGAGCTGCATCGCAAAGACAAGTTCTTCCTGCTTGTAGACACCTGGGATCCGCACGAGCCCTGGGATCCGCCAGCCCACTACGTCGAACTATACCTGGATGACTACGATGGTCAGCCTGCACCGTGGCCCTCGTATTGGTACTGGAAGGAGGCCGGTCTCTCGGAGGAGGATGTCAAGAGAGCCCATGCCCACTACTGCGCCGAAATCACCATGGTGGACCGTGCGATAGGCCGGTTGTTGGAGCGGATTGACTCATTGGGCCTCATTGAGGATACGGCAATCATCTTCACCTCTGATCATGGGTTCTACTTTGGCGAACACGGGATATTCGGAAAGGGCCTCTACAGAAGCCAACACGGTTTCCGAGTGGGTCCAGAGATTACCGAGCGAGGCACTCTGGAGTTCACATTCAGGTGCCCGGAAACTGGTCGCCTCACGGTGGGCAACGCACAGTGGTACCGTTCTCCACTGTACGAAGAGGTGACGCGAATTCCCCTGATCATCCATCTCCCCCAGGCTGAAGCAAAGCGCATAGACGCACTGGTAAGCCCGCCTGATCTGATGCCAACTATCCTGGAACTGGCAGGTGTGGAGGTACCTGAGACCGTTCAGGGACACTCACTCGTTCCCCTGCTCCGCGATGAGCACACCAAGGTTCACGATTTTGTTGTCACCTCCTGGCCCTTGCATGAGGAGGGCGCCATACTGAAGGTAGTTGACGATGTTGGCCGATCCACAACCGAAGTCTTGCCCAGCACCATTACGAATGGCGAGTGGACGCTGCTTTGCTCTGTCCAGGGCCAGCCAGTCGAGCTGTATCACACAGCCACGGACCCTGAGCAGCGGCGAAACGTGTTCGAAGGCAACGAGGGAGTGGCTCGCAAGCTGCATAGCGAGTTCGTGGGATTCCTTGAAGAACTGGGGACGGCTGACGAATTGCTGGCTCAACGTCGCCGGTTGTTCTAGCTGTGTACGCTATACTCGCACCTGTAGTTGGTTATGGTTGGGGCCGCTATGTCTAAGAACGAAGAAGAGCTGCTGGTGTTAGCAGCCTGGATGTACTATGCTGATAAGCTCACGCAGAAACAGATTGCCGAGAAGCTGCACGTATCACGTGTCAAGGTGACACGCTTGCTCCAACAGGCACGGCAAGAAGGCATCGTACAGATCAGGATCACGAAACCGTTGCCCCTGCAACACAACCTGGCACGCAGTCTACAGAGGACATTTGGGCTCAAAGAAGCCGTTGTAGTCAAGCAGGGCATTTCCCTGAACGATACTTTGGACGCAGTGGGCATGGCGGGAGCAAGGCATCTCAAACAGGTTCTGTTTCCGCACTGTCGCTTAGGCGTGGGATGGAGCACGACAGTCAGCCGGATGGCACCCTTCCTGGAGGCTCCGGAACCCCCAGTGCCTTGCATTGTCAACGAATTGGCAGGTAGTTTCCTTGGTGAGCACAGCTCATATAACATCAGCGGGCGAGTTGCCGAGACTCTGGGTGCGCCTATCGAGATCCTACCTGTACCAGTGGCAGTGCAGAGCGAGGCCGCTCGTGATGCGCTCCTCAAAGAACCATCCATACGCACAGCCCTGGAGCATGCTCGCCAGTGCGACATCGCCTTTGTGGGTTTGGGTGACACAGGTCCGGATAGCACGATGATGCGTACGGGCCATCTGACTTCAGGACAGAGGGCTGATCTGCGCCGTCAGGGCGCGGTCGGGGACATCCTGCTGCGCTACTATGATGCCTCTGGTCGCCACGTTGCCATTCCTCTGGAAGCGCGTATCATCTCGCTAGATTGGGAGGACATTCGGCGTATCCCTTACGTTGTGGCATTGGCCGCTGGCCCACTCAAGGTCGAAGTCATCCTGGCTGCATTGCGAGGTCGCCTTTGCCACTGTCTTATCACCGATACCGAGACGGCAAAGGAAGTGCTTCGACACACGTCCTCTGGCGATCTTGAGTCGGCTTTGCGAGACGGTGCAGACACGTAGTTCTGAGGATGAGCTACTACATGCCGACTGGGAGGTCTACCCCACTACGCCCTGGAACTATGCCCTCGACGTTGACGAGGCCGCGCTTGCAGACGACGTGAGCTTCGTCGAGGCTGCGATGAGCGATTGCCCCTTCTCGCCGGAAGGTGCTGCGGTTTCGGCGACGGTGAGAGGCAGGAGAATCCCTCAGTGGCAGATGGAGAATGGCTCTGCGAGGAGGCCACAATGAGAGAAAAAGACTTGTACGAAGACCTGATCCGTTTTTACGAGTTCCAGTTGGGAAAGTTGCCCGACCGTCAGGAATTCAAGCAGGCATTGCACGCCACCTTGACCAAAGAGGATTTGCGCATCTTCTTCTTGCTCCCGTTTTTCGGCATGATCCCTATCGAGAAACTGGAGCGGAAAGCGGCCAGGATCGGCATCCCACAGGAGGAGTTGCACAAAACGGTCAAACGGCTCATCCCCGAAGGCGTCATTGATTCCTACGTTTCGCCCTCAGGCCGATTGTGCGGGCGCTCACCGTTCATTGCTCTGATTGAGTTCCAGGTGCGCCTAAAGGAAGACTCCCCAATGCGCGCCGTGTGCGTGAAGGTGATGAATGCTTTCATTGAGGGAGCGGCTGACGTGATTCCCACTCGCACGCCTTACTATCGGGTACTGCCAGTAGAAGCGACCCTCACTGGCGCAACGGACCAGAAGGAAATCGCTGTCAACGTGGCCGTGCCAGACCCCCGCGAGGTGCTGCCGATTGACGTTATCTCAGAGATGATCAAAAAGGAACCGCTTATCGTCGTCGCCGACTGCTACTGCCGTTCGACGAAGAAACTGCTGGGCGAAGATTGCGGCCACTCGATGGAGACCTGTTTCTATTTCAACGAACTGGGAATGGTCAAACTCGAAACGGGGTATGCCCGCCGCATTGACTATGACGAAGCCATGAGCATCCTGCGCGACTGCGAAGAGGAGGGCCTGGTACACAATGTGAGCAACGCTGAGGGCAAGATCCAGTCACTGTGCAACTGTTGCGCGTGCTCTTGTGCGGTGATGAAGGCCATCGTGCGCGGGCAGAAGAACGTCGGCGGCCCGTCGCGCTTCGTGGTAGCGTTCGATGAGAGTCAGTGCACGATCTGCGGCGAATGCACAGAATGCATCACAGCTTGCAACCTTCACAACTTTTCCATCGTTGACCACAAGCTGGTGATCAATTTCGAGAACTGCATCGGTTGCGGCCAGTGCGTCTCCCGATGCCCACAAGGAGCTCTGCACATGATTGCCCGCGAAAGACCTCCCAAAATCTACCGCGATAGCGATGCGCTCTTCCGAAGGATCAACATGGAAGCCATGGTCGGGTTGGCTGTTCGCAAGCTACGGGGAAAGTAACACCAAGAGAGCGCCATGCACGAGGCTGGTATTGCCCGCAACGTCATCCGCATTGTCGAAGAGGTCGCCCAGAAGAATGACCTGGCATGCGTCAGCAAAGTTGTCCTGGAAATCGGCCAATTCAGCGGCGTGGAAATCGGGGCGCTGGAATTCGCTTTCAGCGCCTTTAAGCGTGGAACCATCCTGCAAGATGCGGAAATCGAATACCTGACGCCCCCCTTGACCTTGTTCTGTAAGGAATGTGAAAACGAATACCTGGGAGATTTCGACGACCTGCGTTGCCCCGCGTGTATGGGAACGCACTTTGACATCATCCAGGGGAGGGAAATGGTCGTCAAATCCATTGTGGGAGCAAGCGATGGTCAGTAACCAAAATGGCGAGATGCAGGTCATCACCGTCGAGGAGAACATCCTCGAACAAAACGACCGCATCGCCGGGGAGAACCGGGCCTATCTTCGGGCCAGGGGCATCTACACGCTGAACTTGCTGAGCTCGCCCGGCTCTGGCAAGACATCCTTGCTGGTGGAAACCCTGAAGCAGTTGAAGAACGAAATCCGTTGTGCAGTGATCGAAGGAGACCAGCAGACCAGCAACGACGCCCAACGCATCGCCGAAACGCACGTACCGGTCGTCCAGATCAACACCCGCCAATCGTGCCACCTGGATGCCTTCCACGTCCGGCGCGCCCTCGAAGCGCTGCCCCTCGACGGCGTAGAGTTGCTATTCATCGAGAACGTAGGCAACCTGATCTGCCCGGCGAGCTTTGACCTGGGCGAAGCCGAAAAGGTAGCCCTGATGAGCATCACCGAAGGGGAGGACAAGCCCCTCAAGTACCCGCTCGTCTTCAGCCTGGCGAACCTTCTGGTGCTGACCAAGATGGACCTGCTGCCGTACTTGCGCTTCGACCTGGACCTCTGCAAGCAAAGCGCGTGGCGGATAAACCCAGGTCTGCCTATCATAGCAACCTCAGTCTATAACCAGACGGGCCTGGAGGAGTGGCTTGATTACCTGCGGGCCCAGGTCCGTGGCTGGTGATGGCAGGGTTGATCTGATCTTATTCACAAATCCAATCGTCCAGGAGGATACACAATGGAAAGTACCACAAAACCCAAACGCCGTTGGTTTTCAGTCCTCGCCCTTTCGGCGGCGGCCTTTGTGGACAGCAGCGAGAACTATGCCCTCTCCGTTCTGTGGCCACGCATGCACCCAGCTCTGGGTTTGAGCGTAGGTCAGCTCGGACCGGTGTTGGGCATCAGCAACCTGGTCCGCACCATCACCCTGCCTCTGTGGGGATGGGCTGCGGATCGTTTCTCGCGCAAGGCTCTCCTGGTGGGCATCACCGGGTTCTGGGGCGCGTGGACGCTGGCCATCGCCCTGGTACACAACCTGACCCAATTGATGCTGGTGCGCATCCTCTCATCCCTGGGGTTGGGCGTGCTGTGGCCGGCGGCCTTCTCGCTGCTCAGTGACCTCTTCGAAAGCAAGAAGCGCGGCACCGCCGCCGGCATCATGACCGCGGTGAGCTACTTCGGCAGCATGGCCAGCTTCATCGTCCTGCCCATGCTGGCAGCGACCAGCCCGGACGGGTGGCGGCTTGGGTTCGTGGTGATGGGTGCAGCCAGCATCCTGACCGGCCTGTTGCTGCTGGTCATCTACGAGCCACCGCGCGGCGCGGCTGAACCGGAACTGGGCGACGTGATCAGCACAGAGGCAGCCGCACGCTACAGCTTCCACATTCGCGACCTGTCTGCACTTGCCCGCGTGCGCAGTTGGTGGGTGCTGCTATTCCAGAACTCGATTGATAATATCGCCATGGCCATTCTCTATGGCTGGGTGTTCGTCTGGTTAGATGACCTGGGGCTGGGCGACCAAACCATCATCGCCATCGGCCTGCTCACCCTGGGCACACTGACAGGAATGGTGCTATTCGGCTGGCTGGGCGACAGGCTGGAGAGCCGCTTCCCCAATCACGGGCGGGCAGCCCTGGCCCTCACCGGGCTGGCTCTGACAGCTCCCTCCCTGGCCGGCTTCATTGCCTTGGGAGACCGGGGCATGGGCACGTTGATGCTGTTCGGGATGCTTGTTGGTCTGGGCATTGGTAGCGTGGACACCGGGGCACGTTGGCCCATCGCCCAGGGTGTGCTGCGACCAGAGCTGCGTGCCACCGGCCGCGCTACACTGGACATGGCCATCGGCGTGGTGGGTGCACTGGCGACGACCTACTCTGGCAGGCTGGTAGATGCCTATGGTGTGACCACCATGATGCTGCTGTTGATCCCTATCCCCAAGCTGGTGGCGGCTGTGTTGTGGCTGCCCATCTTTCGCACCTACCCACGCGACCGCGTTGCCCTGCACGAGGTGTTAGCTGAACGTCGAGAGGAGTTGACCACTGAAGCGGGCCGGTCATCATAGCCCTTGCTCAAGTACATGGGAGGCAGACATTGAATTGTGTTTGCACCTTTCGGCCTGTTGGTGTATACTTAATCGAGCTTGATTATGAAGAAGGAAGTTGGAATTGACGACGAACTCCGCCCCGAATATGACTTGTCTCAGCTACTCAAGGGAGGAATGAGAGGCAAGTACGCTGACCGATACAGGGAAGGCACAAATTTGGTGCTGCTGGCGCCCGATGTATATGTCAGATGCTCTGATGTGAGGGAGGAATAGGTGAACATGAAATGGAGTGATGAGAAGCAAGCCCGGTTAGATGCACTGCGCGCTGCCGAGTTGGCGGGCACATTGGACGAAGCGAGCAAAGCAGAGTTAACCGCACTGATCGAGTCCCTTGAAGCGGAAGAGCGGGAGCGGCTAGTGCCCGCGTTAGCTCAGATGCAGGTAGAGCAGGCTACGCTACGCCAACAAGTGCAAGAGAGCGAAGCTGCGAATGAGCAAATGGTGATCCTGGCCGCACGGCAGGAGCAACTGCTGGCCGATGCGCGACAATTGCTGCGCGACCTGCAACGTCGTCACCAGGCCATTCAGGAGGCCTATCATCACCTCACAGGCGAACCGCTATCGGTGGCAATATAAATGGTTTCCCAGACGTTGCGTGAAAGCGTCCGTGCGTTATATGACTTCCGCTGCGGATATTGCGGGGTCACGGAAACCGAGTCCGGCGGTCAATTAGAAATTGACCACTTTCTTCCCCGGTCGCACGGTGGTAAGGATACTCTGGATAACCTGGTCTATGCCTGTTCGACCTGTAACCGCTTCAAGGGAGATTACTGGCCCGTGTCCGAGGCTAGCCCAGACCTGATGCTTCTCCATCCACAACAGGACGACCTATCTGCACATATCGGATCGCTTCCCGATGGTCGGCTGATTGGTCTGACGAAACGCGGTTGGTTTCACATCCAACGCTTGCGACTGAACCGCGCGCAACTGATCGAACTCCGGCTCCAGCGGGCCGAGGAGCAACGTCTGCTTCAAACTCTGGAGCACAATCAGCGAGCGAATGCCCGGTTACGGGAGTACGTGCGCGAGTTAGAGCAAGAGACGGAGCATTTACTGCAGATCATCGCAGAATTGACAGGCGAGTAGGCTGTTGAGACTGGCAGGGATGCGGGCTACCGTCGAAAGTTGGCCGATGGGTACGAGGGCGCCCTTGATGGTTACTCAGGCAACGAAGCAAACACCGCAACCGATAAGACGCCAGCCGAGGCCACACCCTTGTGTGCCCTGAGGCTGGCGTTTGTGGTATGCAGGGGTACGATTATCGGAGATCCTAGGTGCCTTGCGGCAGGCGTGAGGAGTGAAGAACAGCGGGTCGGCAGGATTAACGGATCAGGTAGCCTGGATCGTGAAAGAATCCACGAATCTTGCGCATTAGTGTTCTTTAGGGAGCTACTCATATACAGCAAGCAGCCGTCGGCATTGGAGAGCCTGCGTGCCTTGCGGCAAGCGTGAGGGGTGAAGAACAACGGATCCCTTCGACAAGCTCAGGACAAGCGGCAGGATTAACGGATCAACTGACTCGGACTGAGGAAGAATCCGTGAATCCTGCACATCAGCGTTCTTTTGAACCTCCATTCGTACACAGGCGTGACAATCACGCCTATCCCTTTTGTCAATAGCGGCTTATTCATCCTTGTTCCTTACTCCAGAGTTAACCTTTTCCTTACCTCTGATTAGCCCTTTCCTTACTCCAGAGTTCTCCTTTTCCTCACGCCCAGTTAGCCTTTTCCTTACCCAAGAATCAGGATTTTCCCAATTGACGTTTGATATAACTTTGTGATATAATGTAGTGAGGAAACACAAGCCAGGGCTGCGCTCTTACGTGCCCTGAGGTTGGCGTTTGTGGTATGTAGGGGGGCGACTATCGGAGATCCTGCGTACCTTGCGGCAGGCGTGAGGGGTGAAGAACAGCCAACAGATCGGCAGGATTAACGGATCAGGTAGCCTGGGCCGTGAAAGAATCCACGAATCCTGCGCATTAGTGTTCTTTGGGGGGCTACTCATGTACGGCAAGCTGCCGTCGGTATTGGAGATCCTGCGCGCCTTGCGGCAAGCGTGAGGGGTGAAGAACAACAGATCGGCTGGATTAACGGATCAACTGACTCGGACTGAGGAAGAATCCGTGAATCCTGCACATCAGCGTTCTTTTGAACCTCCATTCGTACACAGGCGTGACAATCACGCCTATCCCTTTTGTCAATAGCGACTTATTCACCCTTGTTCCTTACTCCAGAGTTACCCTTCTCCTTACCCCTGATTAGCCTTTTCCTTACCCCAGAGTTCTCCTTTTCCTTACCCAAAAATCAGGATTTTCCCAATTGACGTTTGATATAACTTTGTGATATAATGTTATTGAGGAAACACAAGCCAAGACCGTGCCCTTGCGGGCCCTGAGGCTGGCATTTATGGCAATAGCGCAAAACTCACCCTGTGAGTGGTTAGGCGCCCCTGCCAGACCACCAGACCGGCAGCGCAAAAGGCGAGTCAGGAGAGCCGTCATTAGCTCAATAATCGAGAGCTGAGTTTTCCATCCCTACATCTGGGCAGATTCAAGCAGCAGACCACAAGATATTGAGGTTTTTCGACGGATGTGACGGACTCCTTGCGGGTGCAACAGCTAATCTAGCCCACAGGTGCCGGGATGTGGCGATCCCAGCGGAGCAATTGCTGACGGGTTCACAGGGTTACTTTTGCGGTACTGCCATTTATGATATGCAGGAGCACGATTGGCAGCCCTCCTGTTGAATTTCGGATCTCAGCCTTATTCTACAGGTACCTGCCATTATGCCAAAAATCAACACGAACAGGAAGACTTCGACAAAGATACTGGCTCATATAGGAATTAAGGTGAAGTGGCCCGTTATTCGCAGATGTGGTATACT
>CAZQDO010000145.1:0-12216 GCA_964592085.1 uncultured Anaerolineae bacterium
GTTAAGGGCAATGGCATATCTGGGAGTAAACACTGATGAGTTAGACACCTCTAGTGGGGAGTACAATATATCATGATTGGACAACCTTGTCAAATCGCGAAACGCCAGCAGAGTGCCATTGCCGTTGGGGGTCTCTTTATACACCATCTTGCCCCCCGGAAGGTTCACCCATTTCGATCCGGTCTTGACCTGCATCGGGACCAAAGCTAAGAAACCAGGTTTCTGACCACCTCCTCTGGGTGTGTCCAAAGTCCCGGGAGGATAGCCGACTTTACCAGAGGCTCAACTGGAAGGGCGGCGGCTTGCCATTCAGTAAAACGAAGGGGGCAGCGCGCTTGGCTACGGCTCCGATCTGGCGCAGGTCCGAGAGCTGGCAGAACTTACCCTGCCCGCGCAGCCTAAGGATGCGCGAGGCCGAGGTGGGGCCGATGCCGGGGACGCGGAGAAGCTCTTCGCGGCTGGCGCGGTTCACCTCCACGGGGAAGCACTCAGGATGAGCCTGAGCCCATATCATTTTGGGATCGGCCTCGCTGGGCAGGTTGCCTGCATCATCGAAGACCAGATCCTCGAAGGTGAAGCCGTACTGTCGAAAGAGGAAATCGGTCTGATAGAGGCGGTGCTCACGCAGAGGCGGCGTAGGGGGATGATCCTCCAGAGGGGTATCCACAACCGGTTGGAAGGCGCTGAAGTAAACCCGCGCTAACGTCACTTCCCGATAGAGCCGCGCGGTGGTCGAGAGGAGCTCGCGGTCGGTTTCTTCTGATGCCCCGACCACGAACTGAGTGGTCTGGCTAACAGAAGCACGCTTGCCCTGGCCCTCCTCAATGAGGCGATTGACCCAATGCAGGGGTTGGAGAAGATGGGTGGTGAAGTCCTTGGGGGGAGCGATGCGGGCCAGGCGCTCCGGGTTCGGCGCCTCCAGGTTCACCGAGACCCGGTTGGCCAACTGCACTGCTCGCTCCACATGGGCAAAGGTGGCGCCCGGCAGGATCTTGAGGTGGACGTAGCCGGGGAAAGCGTATCGGCGGCGCACCAGTTCCACTGTGGCGATCATGCGGTCCATGGTGCGGCTGGCATTGCACACGCCGGAGCTGAGAAAGAGGCCCTTCACCAGCCCCTTGCGGTGCATCTGGTCGAAAGCGTAGGCCAACTCCTCTGGGCCGAAGCTGATGCGCCGGAAGTTGCGGCTGGCGCGGCAGGCGCAGTAGTAGCAATCGTTCTCACAAGCGTTGGTGAGCAGCACTTTGAGGAGGTTGACCGTTTTGCCATCGGGCAGCACCGCCGGGTAGATCCAGCGGTCCAGGTCGTCGCGCACCCGGTTTGCCTTCGTGCCACATGCCTCGCCGCACAAATCATACTGAGCCGACCGGCCCAGTGCCTCGATCTTTTGGCGAGTATCCACGCTAACCACCTCCCCACCTGGACTGCCTATATTATACGAACAAGTGTTCTAAATGTCAAACTCAGTCTATGTCGTGTCACCCTCCAGGCACTGAGTTATCCATCCAACGGAGATAGTCAACGTCTCCGGCCACAATGGGCAGGGCAATGATCTCTGGTGTCTCGTAGCTGTGCAGCTCTTTGACACATCTCGCCAGGTGCTCAAACACGTCACGGCGGCTCTTGACGATCAAAAGCACTTCGCTATCGCGCTGCACCTCATCTTGCCAGCGATACACCGAGGCAATGGAGGGGACTATGTTGACGCAGGCAGCCAGCATCCTCTCAACCAATGCCTGGGCTATTTTGTCGGCCTCCTCCGATGAGCCGACCGTGATGAGAACAATGATGTGTCCAGAATCGGACATCCTGTGCTCCTCCCCTTGATGATTCAGTAGATAGGAAATCATAGCAGAGGCGGCTCCCACGCCGCCGGTCCGCGGGCATGGGAGCCCGCGCTGCTTCAGAATTTCCATCTATTGATACTCTTCGAGTGTATTTTCGGAGGACAATCAGGCAATAAACAAAGTAGGAAGGTGACCAGGTAGGCCGGCACTGCATCCCACGAGATTTGATCTGGTGCGCCCGGGGAGACTCGAACTCCCAGCAAACGGTTTCGTAGACCGCTCCTCTGTCCTAATTGAGGTACGGGCGCCTGAAATAAAAAGGCACCCTCGACAGGATTCGAACCTGTGACCTCCTCCTCCGCAGGGAGGCGCTCTAATCCGCTGAGCCACGAGGGCGCACAACAGGCGGGGAGAGTGGGATTCGAACCCACGGAAGAGCTTTTTGACCCTTCAACCGCTTAGCAGGCGGTCCCATTCGTCCACTCTGGCATCTCCCCGGACTGACTATGCAATTGTTGAATTTGGCGGAGGGAGAGGGATTCGAACCCCCGGTGAGGTTGCCCCCACAACGGTTTTCAAGACCGTCGCCATAGTCCACTCGGCCATCCCTCCGAACGTAGAGAGACTTGCCCTCCCCATCCACTACTAGTATAGCAAATAGCAGCGATAATGTCAAACTCCGAAGAAGTGATTTTACAAGCTTTTTACGAATCTGCAATACCTTCTTAACACCTGTCCTCGATAATGAAGGCAGAACGTGGCTCCCGGAGCCAGGTTCCAAAAATCCATAGGAGGTACAGAACGATGAAAAAGAAGATGTTGGTCTTGACGGCGGTCCTGGTGATCGCCAGCCTGGGATTCGCCTCCGTCGTCAGCGCGGATAGCGAGGATGGCACGGGCACCCTGCAGGCTCAGGGAGACGGCTTCGCTGGACTCCATGGCACGGGCTACGTCCGGATGCGTGGCACTGGTGTGCTCTGGGTGAAAGGCGCGGAGTCCATCGAAGTCCGAGGCGATGGCCACAAGAAGGTCTTCCCCGACGGCTGGACCGAATACGTTGGCTTCAACGGCGTTGCGGTGATCCGTGGACAGAGCGTCTCGGTGCTCATGGCCGGTGAGGGGATTGACCTCTACGCCATCGGCACTGGAAGGGTCATCCTGTGGGGTGAGGGCACCTACGAGATCAATGGGCTCATCACCGGCAGATGGTCCGAGGCTGTCGAGATCGTCGAGTACTAGCAGAGGATCGAGTTGGGCATAGCTCCACGCACACTGGAGCTATGCCCTCCCCTCAACAACAGATAAGGAGGAGAAGACAATGAGAAAGATCGAACACATCTTGTTCTTGGCCTTTGTAGTGGGCGCACTCCTGCTGACGAACAGCGGATGTACACCCCTCCCCGTAGCAAAAGCAGAGGGGTTGGCCGACGAGGGAGAGTTGCAGAGGGAGGTGCAACTGCTCAACCTGCTCAATGGCCTTGAGCTGAGGGAAAGCCAGATGCGTTTCATCCTCGAAAAGGCTCAGGAAGCTGAGGACATCCGAGATGAGCTTTTGAACAGGGCTGATGAGAACACCGAGGAAACCGTCGCCGTGCTAACTGAGTTGAGGGCCACCTTGATGCAGGGTGAGAACGTCGCGGATTCCTCAAGGGAACGGTGGTTCTCCATTCACAGCGAAAACCAAGAACTCAGGGCGGAATACGAGGCAGAGATGACCAGGATCGCGCAAGAGGTGAAGGTCGTCTTGGAGAGTCATCAAATCTATGCCCTGGAGCATTTCGTCCCCTGCGTCATCCCACCAGCGGGTGAGGCCCGAATCGGCCAGGCCGAGGACACCACGGCCGGCGAAGAGATTCTGGCCCGTATCAGGGCCATGCCAGACGCCAGGTTCGAGAGAAGCAAAGAAGAGATAGCGCGAAGGATCATGGAGCGCCTGAAGAGCCATTTGCCCAGAGTTGCCATTCTGGTCATCAACGAAGATGAGGAGACAGTGAGGATACTCTCCATCCTCGACGAGGCAAGGTCCCTGTCCGACGTGGAGTTCGAGTTGCAGAAGACTGACCTGGTTCAACAAGTGGCATTCGCTTACGAGCTTTCCCAGGCATCCACTGACATCAACCTGAAGATACAGAGGCACCTTCTCAACCCCACGATCATTCCCTTACTGGAGGAGAAGCTGGCTCTGACAGAATAGGGATAGCGGTCGCCAAGCGCATCGTAGTAGAACAACCAAGCCCCCTTCGCCTCAGCGAGAGGTGAAAGGGACTTGGCTTTTTCCCAGTGGGAACATCGCTCGGGGTATCACCGTGGCCGAATGTTATGCTGTCTCCCCTTCCTCGCCGAAGAGCCACGCAAGGATACAAAGTCCCACCAAAATCACGACTACCCACAGCCACCAAGGCCAACAACTAGGCGGCCACCAAAAGGAAGTGCATCTCGGCGTAAATTCAATGCTTATGCCTCCCACTGTCTCGCCATCCACCTCTTCCGTGATGTGCAATGTCAATGGGTTGCTTCGAGAAGCCTCCAATTCCAATGAAAGTTCTTCACGCTGCCGTCCATCCAGGAGGATACCTGGCAAAATCGCTTTGGCTCCAGGTTCAATATAGGCTCCTTCTCCCGACGGGGTAAGGGTAACACCTTGTTCCGCCCTCCAGTCCCACCCAAGGCCTGCCATGTCCAAAAGGATGGTCCCATCGCTCGGGAAATCTCTGGCATCAATTACAAGGGCTACCTCGGCCGGCTCGAACTTAGGGTTGGCAATGCCGAAGAAGATAGGATAGCCCTTCTTAAGAGCGGATGCCTCAATCGGCCACACGTTGCGCTGGCATAGATGGCGATCCAGTTGGGGCTGACCTTCGAGATCGGGCGGGATGCTCTCCCCGGGCGCTAAAACCTGCATCAACAGACAGTAGTGCTCTGCTTCCCCTGGTGTCCAGTTGAGAGGTCCCAACCTCTCTTCTCCCTTTGCGGGCACGTCGCAGGTCTCACTTGCGATCTCTATCCAGTCCTCGGGCCAGCGCAGATAGACAGCCCAAGGGGCTACAAAGATTTTAACCTTGACGTCACGTGCAACCCATTCCTTATCGTTGCGCACACGCGCGTAGATATAGCAAGTTTTGTTCTTTTCCGGCCGTTGGTTCTTCCAGTTGGGATCATCGGCACGATCTATATCAATGTCCTTCTTCCGGCGGACAAGTATGTCGGTGCTATGCCACCACTCTCCCTCAGAGTCCTTGCACCATGCGCTTCCAAGGCACAGTTGGCGGGGCAACGCTTTCAGGACATCTTCCAGTTCGTCACCCGTGTTCGCAAACTTGTAGTGGCCTTCGCTCGAAGCTATCATCTGCAACCAGTCCTGCTTGACGTCACTGCCGAGGCCGATGGTCCAGAGTTCGACCCCTTCGGCCTTGAGCTGCTTGGCCATCTCTTCGGCAGTCTCCGGCTCGTTGGGACGGCCATCGGTTATCAGCACCGCCACTCGCTTGGCTTCAGGCCTGGCGTTTTCTGTAAGTTCCTTCCTCGATATATCCAGGGCTGCTTTCATGATTGTTTGCCCACCCGGATGGAGATCTCCCAAGACATCTGAGACGGCGTCTTCTCCATCCAACCGACGATCGAGATCAGCGTCGGTTGCAAATGACACAAGCGCCCAGCGATCATTATCCTTGAGGCCATTGACGAATCTCTCGACACCCCTCTTGGCAGGCTCCCACTTCTCGTCCCTTACGTCACCTCTCCAATCGTCTTGCACCATCGAACCCGACCGGTCTAGGATAATCACCACATCTACTGCCTCACCACACGCCTGCTGGGCACGCCCAGGCTCTAGCCCCATTGCCAGGGCCAGCAGACTGCTCAGCGCCAGTGCCAGCACAAGTCTTTTCCTGTTCATTCCCTTTCCCTCCTTTGCTCAAGTCGAACCTGGCTAATGCTTGAGCCAGCTACACTTTGGGGTGCTGACTCATCACCGTCTTCCAGCCACGGCTGCAGCCGCCCCCACCATGGCGGCGGTGGACTCGCTGACGCCAGTGAGAACCTCAACGAACCTGAAAAACAAAAGCCGACTACCCCTTCACCACCCTCTATGGCTAAGAGTAATCGGCCAATTGATACCCATAAACGTCACCCCCTTCTACGCCTTCGTCAAAAGCAGGTAGTGCTCGGCGGCTAAACCTCAAATTACGGCCTGTAGGGGATCTCGTTGAGCTATGTTGGCTGCGTTGTAATGTGGGTGCTATTCCCTCAAGCTCATTCCATTATACCAAAAAACCGGACCGCTGTCAATAGTTTTCGAGAACTTTTACAAACGTTTTACAAAATGACAATACGGCCTTAACATTCTGGACGGATAATAGAGGTGAATCCGTGGAAAGCAGATATAGCTCATTGAACCAAGGAGGTGCAAAATGCTTCGCTTAATACGTCTTATCACAATCATCACCCTGGCTGTGGCCCTGAGCGTTATCCTGTACGCCACTACGCGCCCGGCCCAGGCTGATACACCCAGTATGCCGGATGCTTTCTCCATCACCACCGACGACGGGCTCACTCTCACCCTTTCCGAGGATGGCCAGGTCATCAGTCTGGCGATGGACGGCGATCCACTACCCATCACCCCCGCCCCGGCGTTGTGGGTGCGGGACATGAGCGCAGCCGGACAGGTAAGCGAGCCGAACCTGCTCACCAATCCCGGCTTCGAAGATGGCGAGACCGGCTGGCAGATAGGCTACGAGGTCGGGACTGACATTGTCTTCACCGACACCGTGAGCCACAGCGGGGGCTGGTCGCTGCAACTGCACGGCACTCAGACCGAAAACCTGGGCCGCGCCACGGTGGTGGCCGACGCGGTAGACGTCACCCCAGGGCAGCGCTACCGGCTGTCGGCCTACTTCCTGAGCGGTCAGGGTTACGTGCGAGCGATGGGCGGCACGCCGCCCACGCGCCAGGACCAGGTCTGGCGGGGCCTGGCCTGGCCCAACGGCATCTACCTGACCTGGCTGGATGGGGATGGCGAGCCGCTGAGCGACATGGTTCTGGTAGCGCCGCTGCACTGGGAGGCCTATAGTTGGCGCAAGGTCAGCGGAGAGGTACGGGCTCCGCCGGATGCGGCACAGTTGGAACTGACCATCGGCGGTCGGCTGCAAGACGAGTATCTGTGGGTGGACGACCTGAGCATCGTCGCCAGCCCGGAGGTGGAGCAGCCGGTGGCTGGCACAGTCACGCAGCAGGACGACCGGTTGATCCAGACCGCCACCATCACCGCCGGCCTGACCCTGACCGCCACCTACACCGCCGAAGCCGACCACATCGCGGTGCAGGTCGAGCTGCAGGACACCGCTGGCCTGGACCGGGCCCTGGAGGTCATCGTGGCCTTGCCAGTGAACGCCCACGGCTGGAATTGGTGGGACGACGTGCGACACAGCCGGCCCATCACTGTTGGCAGCGCAGTAGCCGATCCTCCTCCCGAATACCCCTTCCCGGCCTGCCTCTCTTGGACCTACGAGCACGTGGTCAGCGGCGTGTGGGACGGCTGGCTGCCCGTCTCGCTTTACCCTTACGCCCTGATCGAGGACGGCAATCACAGCCTGGCCTTAGCCACCTCGCTGGACTCGCCACGGCTGGTCAAGCTGGCCTACGATCAGGAGCAGCAGCGGTACGAGGCGCGGGGCTACCTGGGCATTTCCCCACTAGCCACCAACCTGGAGGGCCGGGCCGATCTGAGCCTGGAGCTATACCGAGTTGGTCCGGCCTGGGGCTTTCGGGGAGCTATGGACCGCTTCGCTAGCCGACACCCCACCTGGTTCGAATCACCCCGATCCATGTACGACTACAATGGCTACGACCGGGCCTACTACATGTCCGAAGAGGGTGCTCAACAGGTGCTGGCCTACGACCAGCAGGGCATCTTCACCGCCCAGTACATCGTAGCTGAGTCGCCGCTCAAGGATGGCCCCGTCAGCGAGCCGCTGCCCACTTACGAGGAGACCATTGAATTGGTGGAGGAATTGGGGAACTCGCCAAAGGCGGGTGAGGTGGCCGAGTCACAGGCCATCACCAGCAGCGTGGCCTACAGTCCCAACGGCGATTGGATGATCAAACACGTGGGTGAGTACAACTGGGCGCCGGGCGTGTGGGAAATCTGCTGGCAGACCAGCACCGACCCGGATATCGAGGATGGGTGGGGGACATACCTTTGGAACTGGGCGATCAGCCCATCCATCGAAGCAACCGAGGCCATCAGCGCGGTGCTGGATGGGGTCATGATGGACAACTTCATGTCGGCGACGGGCGTGGACACCCGCCCCGATCACCTGGCGCTGACCGATACTCCTCTGAGCTACAACGTCGCCACCTACCAGCCGGGCGTGCACAACGCGGCCAACGTGGACGAGTTCTTCCTATGGCTGCGCGACACGCTGGACGCCCAGGGCCGCGACGACATGGCCATCACCATCAACTTCTGGGGCATGGCCACGCCCAACGGCCTGGCGCGCCACATAGATGCCTTCGGTGGTGAGGGCGGGAGCAAGACACAAGCCCACAGCAACTGGAATCCGCGCATCCTGGACTACCGGCGGGCCATCGCCTACCACAAGCCCCAGGCATGGGCCAACGGTGAGCCCGACCTCACGCTGGACGACGTTGAGCAATTCACAGACCTGGCGCTGTTTTACGCCATCTTGCCCACCCGCAAAGACGAGGCCGCCAACTGGGAGCCCGGTGCCGACCAACTGATCACCGACACCCAGCACGTGCTATTCCAGTTCTGGGCTGCTGAATGGGAGCCTGTAACCCATGCATGGACTAATGACGACGCCGTCTGGGCAGAACGTTTCGGAAACGGGATTCAGGGTTCAGGTTCCGGGTTTCAGGTTGACAACCCGCAACCCGAAACCCAGAACCCGGAACTCTTTTTCACCGTGCACAACACTCTCACCGAGAACATGCCCTTTACCCTGACGGTGGACACGGCGGCGCTGGGGATCGCCAACCCAGAGAGGCTAACGATCACAGAACTGGTGTCCGGCGACGCGGTGCTGTACGAGGTGCAGGGTGATCTGCTGCTGATCTGGGGCGAGCTGACCCCGCTGGATACCGTGGTCTTCCAACTGCAGAAAGGACCGGTTCCAACTGCTGTCTACCTGCCTCTCATCCTAAAGGCGTATGCGAGTGAAGTAGCAGGGCTCACAGGGGAGTGACTATCACCCTACGCTCTCAAGGCCAGGGTTACGACATCGGAGCCGATGAGTTTGTCCCGTCCAGCCTTGCCGTCGCATCACTCTCCCACGGGTAGCGAAGGCTGGCTGGCGTGAAAACGGGGTGGCGACGGTAACACGTCGTCACCCCGCAAAATAGTATCACCCACAAAAAAACAACCAACCGAAAGGAGTGTACCATGAACAAGCATACGAGTATCTCAAGAACAAGAACCTTTAGGATCGGCGCAGGCATCGCCTTCGCGGTGTTGGTTGCGGTGGCCCTGCTACTCCTGGCCTGGCCCAACGCGATGGCCGCTGCGGAGACACCGATCAACCCTGACGACCCCAGCCTCTCCCCCGATGCCCCTCTGCCCGATGTGCCCATCGTCTTCGTCTCTCGCAACCGACTGGAGACGCTGGACAACATCCACGTCGGCCCGCCGGTGGATGTTCCGGGCCGGGAGCGGACGCCCGGCGGTCGGCTGCTGGTCTGGTGGCCCGATGGCAACGTGACGGACCTCACCGACGGCACCTCGCTCTACGACGTCCAGCAGCCCGACGTCTCCTTCGACGGCACGAAGGTCGTCTTCTCTGCTGTCACGGAACGGGGTGCGCAGTGGCACCTCTACGAGATCAGCCTGGATGGCACGGGCCTCCACCAGCTCACCATCGATGACCGCGACATCCCCATCCCCGATGACCCTCTCAACCCCGGTCGCAACGAGGCCGTCTTCGGCCGCTACGGCGACTTCGGCCCGGCCTACCTGCCCGATGGCCGCATCATCTTCACCTCAACCCGCTACATGACCCTCTCCGGCTCTTGCGGCCAGCGGGGTCAGAACCTCTACGTGCTGGATCCTGAGAGCGGCGAGATGCATCGCCGCACCACGGAGCGGGCCGGCGCCATAGACCCGTTTGTGCTATCCGATGGCACCGTTGTCTTCAGCCATTGGATTGACGCCACGAACATGCCGGCTACCGATGGCCCCGGTCTGCGACCCCTGGAGACCGACTACAACTTCGCCCCCTCCTTCTGGGGTATCTGGGTCATGAATCCTGATGCTACCGGTGCGCGTCGCTACGCCTTCCTGCGTGGCGGGCTGCAAGACGGCGGCGGAGCCTATCAGCCCCACGAGCTCCCGGACGGCGACCTGGTGGTGACCTTCCGGGGCGCCGGCTCGCTGCTGGGCAACACCCTGGCCAATGCCATCACCCGCATCGAGCCTGGCCCGGTCGAACTCCACAAACTGCACTTCCTGGGCGATCCGTACAACCTGGAAGGTCCGCACGCCCTGGCCCCCGCTCCCCTGACCGACGGCCGCATCGTCTGCTCCTACACCCCCACCTCCACCGTGGAGATTGACTGGCGAGGTCGGCACACGGCTTCCTATGATTTCGGCCTGTACGTCGTGGACGAGGAGATGAACGCGCTATCGCCCCTCTACAACGATCCCGAAACCGACGAGCTGGACGCCGTGGCTGTCTATCCCCGTAGCGCGCCGGTCATTCCCGACTCTCCCAACGCCGACCTCATCACCGACGACCCGACCATTGATCTGGGCACCACCGCTACGATGATCAACCACAACGTCTATGCCGATCTGGCGCTGGATGTGGTGGGTCTGCCCTCGCCCAAGGTCGGCACGGTGGTTCGGGTGGATGTGTACGACGACTCTCAGACCTTCACCACCAGTGACGAGTTCCCGCTACTGCGCAAGCAGATGCCGACCTCCGTTGACTCCTTCCCGGTGGACGAGAACGGCGCTTTCACCGCCACCGTCCCGGCCGACAAGGCTCTGCTGTTCGTGCTGGTCAACGAGAACGGCGTGGCGGTGCGCAGCCCCATGTCGCTGATCCGCCCCAACGGCCTGGGCAACTCTCTAACCCACACCTTCAACGGCCACGACTACCTGCGGCCTGACGACGGCTTAGCTTCGCACGCGACCCAATGTTCTGGTTGCCACAAGGGCCACATGATGCAGCCCGAACTGGCGGAGGAAGCTCAGGCCAACCTGTCTCGCCTGGCGGTGGCGACGGCCTCTTCGGAGCCCAAGCCCTTCTTCGCTGGCGCGTGGCGAGTCAACGATGTGCGCCTGGCCGAAGAAGACGGTCGCTACTCCTGGGCGACTGGTGAAGGGCCAGGAGCGTGGGTGCAGCTCGACTGGCCCATGGAGATCGAGGCGACTCAGGCTGTCCTCTACCCGTTGACGGCCCACGGCTGCCACGTTACCGCCGCCACGCTGACCCTCAGTGACGGCACCAGCTACAGCTTCGGCCCGTTGCCCGATGACGGCTCGCCGCTGGTGATTCCCTTCGATCCACCCAGCACCATCTCCTGGATCCGCTTCACCGTGGACGACGCTGACCCTTCGGCTGCAACCGATGTAGTCTCAGGACTGGTTCTGGTGGGCCTGGCCGAACTGGTCGTCAACGGTCCGTCCGACGTGGACCTGCCCGACACGCCGCCTCCGCCGCCAACCGACCTCACCACCACCGAAGGCGTGCTTTTCCTGCGATGGGACCGCGTCAACGACCCCGGCCTGGCTGGCTACCAGCTCTACTACGGCACCGAGCCTGGCCAATACACCGAGAGCGTGGACGTGGGCGACGTCTCCTGGTTCCTGATGCGCGATCTCCTGGAAGACGGCGTCACCTACCACGTCGCTGCCAAAGCCTACAACGTCTATGGCACCGAGAGCGTGACCTTCTCCAACGAGGTCAGCGCTACCGCCCATGCGCCGGTAGTCACCAGCATCGAGCCGGATCATGGCCCCATCGGCGGTGGCACCCCCATCACCATCACCGGCCAGTATTTCGCCCCGCGCGGCGTGCGGGTGACTATCGGCGGGCACCGTGCCTTCAACGTGCAGGTGGTGGATGACCAGACCATCACCGCTGTGACCCACTGGCACTGGGCCGGCACGGTAGACGTCGTCGTCTCCAACCCCGACGACCTGTTTGGCATCCTGCCCGGCGGCTTCACCTACGAGAAGCCTGAGCCACCAACGGACGCAGGCCTTCCTGACTATGGCAAGTGAATCGAATACTGCGTTCGAGTCAGTGATAGGCAGAAAAGGCGCGCCGTCGAAACAACGGCGTACCCTAAGACCCTTGGGGTTTTGGAAACCCCAAGGGTCTGCCTATTCTGGAGAAGGCCCCGGTTTTACAAGCATTTTACAAAATGCGAATAAGGACTTAAAATGGGGCGTGTATAATGGGGCTAAACC
>CAZQDO010000146.1:0-7773 GCA_964592085.1 uncultured Anaerolineae bacterium
GCTTGACGGGGCGGTTTTCCTGGTACGACTTCTTGGCCGCATAGCCCATCACCACTGGAATGCGGCCGTCGAGGCCCTTCACGGGAGGCATTTTGTCCTGCTGGATGCACTCGATGAAGGCTTGCATCTCGGCGATGTAGGAGTCGGTGTAGCGCTCCACGAAGAAGAACAGGGGCAGCGAGGAGTGGACGCCCTCCGCGTTGCTATGGACCGCTGTATCAGGGGTGTTGTTGGAAACCGCCACCATGCCTTCGGAACCAAACACCTCCACGCGCTGGTCGTAGCCATAAACGGCCTTCCGGCTGTTGTCAATGGTACCGATGACGCCATTGGCAAAGCGAAGGGTGATGACAGCCGTATCAATGTCGCCGGCCTTGCCGATTTCAGGATCCACCATCACCCCGCCGGCGGCGTAGATCTCGGTCACTTCGCTGCCAATGAGATAGCGGGCCATGTCGAAGTCGTGGATGGTCATGTCCAGAAAGATGCCGCCAGAAACCTTGATGTACGCGATGGGAGGCGGTCCCGGATCGCGGCTGGTGATGCGCAGGATGTGGGGCGTGCCGATTTTACCGGCGGCCACCATCTCACGAACGCGCTTAAAGTTGGGATCGAAGCGCCGGTTGAACCCGACTTGCAGCTTAACCCCCGCTTTGTCCACGGCTTCGAGAGCCCGGTCAATCCTGGCCAGATCGAAGTCAATGGGTTTCTCGCAGAAGATGTGCTTCCCGGCCGCCGCCGCCTCCTCGATCATCTGGGCGTGGGTATCGGTGCTGGAGCAGATAATGACGGCCTCAATATCCGGGTTGCTCATGATCTCCCGATGATCCTGGACCGCTGATGGAATCTGCAAGTTGGCCGCGCACTTCTCAGCCGCTTCCACGAAAACATCTGCTATGGCGAGGATGTTGGCATCGGGGACGCGGTAAGCCAGGTGTTCTGCGTGCAGCTTACCTATTCTGCCGGCGCCGATGACGCCGACGTTAATTTTGGTGGACATTTTCGTTACCCTCCTTGCAAGAATTAGAAATTAAGTGCGGGGGAATTGCGCGAGCCTTCGTTCCACCTGCTCCAGAGTGGGGATTCCCTCTATTCCGGCCTTCTCCACGATGAAGGAGGCCACGCAGTTGGCGAAGTGCGCTGCTGCGTAGGGATCGCCACTCCTCTCCAGTTCGATCAAATAGGCAGCAGCAAAGACGTCGCCCGCGCCGGTTGGATCTATCTCTACGGTTTCGAAGGCGGGGAGACAGCGAGCCTCGCCCCGGTGATAGACCGTCGCCCCGCCGGGGCCGTGAGTGACCACCAGGATGTCCGCCATTCTGGCGTAGGTCTGAATGACGTTTTCATCCATCTCAATGTCATTCTCACTGCAAACCACCACCTGGGCACAGGTCAGAACCTCGGCTGCCCCCTCCCAGGGTTTGGAAAAGACCCGCCCCTTCTCGTCCCAGCGACGCATCCAGCCCTGCGGAGTAACCCCGATCAACGAATGAGGGAAAATCCTGGCAATGCTCCCTCCTAGCTCATCCGCCAGAGGCCCCAAGAGGACCACCTTCGCCTCTCGCCAGGCAGGGGGGATGTCCTCTGCATCTATCTGTCCAGCCACCGCGCGGACAAACTGGGTGCGAGTCCCGTCAGCGGAGTAGAGGTTCTGAAACGTGGTGGTCACCGGCGACGGTAGACATAGCACCTCGACGCCCTGGTAAAGAGGATTGAAGCTCAGATCGCGAGAGGCCCTGGTGACCACAGCGGTTCGCTGCCTCAGGTTGCGGGCGGTCAGGGATGCAAAGGTCACCGTCCCTCCGACGGTGTAACCGTCCTTCTGTAAATCCTTGGTCACGTGGCCGATCACTAGAAAGTCTGGGCGAAACACCCTTCTCCTCCTTCAGTTATCGAGCGCCAGACTCTGCTATACCCAGCGGCGCAGGATGTCCACCACCCCATCGCCATCCTGGTACGGCGAGACGTAGTCCACACTAACCTTGACCTCATCGGCAGCGTTGGCAGGGGCGGCAGAACGCCCGATGATACTCAAGAACTTCAGATCGCTGGCCGAATCGCCAATGCCTCCCATCTGCTCGAGAGGGATACCCGTTTCTCGCGAGAGCCACCGCACCCCAGTGCCCTTGTCCACTCCTTTTGGTGTGATGTCTACGCAGGATACCGACGCTTGGACAACGTACCCAGCGTCAAAAGTCTCGAGTGCTTTGGTCGTGGCCAGGTAGAGCTCGTGGACGCTTGTTTTGCCCAAAGGATAGAGCGTCAGGGAGACCTCCTTGCCTGGCTGAAAGTGCCCTCGGCCAGTCTCGACGATTTCTCGCTGCAAGATTCCCTTTATCCCAACTAAGGCTTCTCGCATCGCGACGGTGATGAGGGGGTTCTCAACGAAGCGGTACTCACGGGGATAATAAAGCCCCCCGCCGTTTTCGTAAACACCCGGCAGGTGGGCATCAATAGCCTGCATCAACACTTCCACGTAGGGTTCCTGCCGCCCGGTGCAGAGAGTGACCGCCAATTCAGTTGCATCCTTCTGAGCCTTGCGGTTCAACTGGGCGATGTACTTTAGAGCCTCGAAGTTCCAGGGCCGCCCCTCGCCAGGGGTCAAACAACCGTCAACGTCAATCACCACCAGGCGCAGTTTATTCATCAATCTCTCACTATCGCCCTGCACCTGTCCACAGGCAATTGCAAGCGCACGCTCTCGCCCTGATCAAAGCGCACCTTGCCATCGGTCTGCACCCGCAGCTCCAGGCTGCCAACGGTGACGCGATAGTCTACCTTATCGCCCAAATAGGTCATCTTGCTCACCGCACCATCGAAGGTGTTCTCACCGCCAGGATGACCGGGCGGGAACAATTCAATGTCATTGGGGCGGATGAAGAACAACAACCTCTCGCGCGGTCGCATTTTCGGGGAGGCGGGCACAGCGAACTGCAACTCGTCAACGGCCACCACCGCTTTTTCAGCTTCAACAGAGAGGACGGTGCCTTCGATGAAATCCGACAGGCCGATGAAATCAGCCACGAACTGCGAGCCGGGCTGATCGTAGATCTCGTCTGGAGTGCCCACCTGCTCTACCTGCCCTTTGTTCATTACGGCTACGCGATCAGAGAGGGCCAACGCCTCTGCCTGATCGTGGGTGACGTAGACAGCGGTGATCCCCAGCCGACGCTGCAACTCCTTGATCTCGAAGCGCATCTCCTCTCGCAGCTTGGCATCCAGGTTGGAGAGGGGCTCGTCCAGGAGCAACACCTTGGGCCGGTAGACCAGCGCCCGGGCCAGGCCCACCCGCTGCTGCTGCCCGCCGGAGAGCTGGCGAGGATAGTGCTTCTCGTATTCCGCCATGCGGATGAGTTGCAGAGCTTCCATAACCATCTCATGTCGCTCTGCCTTGGGCTGCTTTCGGATCATCAGGGGGAACTCCACGTTGTCATGGACGGTCATGTGGGGGAAGAGGGCGAAGTTCTGGAAGACCATCCCCAGCTCCCGCTGATGGGTGGGCACGTTGGTCACGTCCTCTCCGTCAATGAAGACCCGCCCCTCGTCCGGTGTGAGGTGGCCGGTGATGCAGCGCAGGGCCGTGGTCTTGCCACAACCCGACGGCCCCAGCAGCGTCATCAGCTCACCCCGCAGGATGCCCAGGTTGATGTGGTCGTTGGCCACGATGGAGCCGTAGCGCTTGGTGACGCTTTGTAGTTCGATCATGTAGTCGGTCATGTCTTGTACTCCTCTGCGATTGCTTCCGTTCAATCTGTTCCCCTAATCCGCTGACAGCTCTTGTTCTGCCCGCAGCCAGTCTGGCACAAACAACCACTGGCGGTTGACTCGGTGCTCGGTGATGTTCTTGGGCGGGAAGATGCGTTTCCATTGCAAGCTGCGCGTTCCAAAGTTGAGCAGCAAGCCAACGGGGCAGCCAGTCACAGCCATGTAGCCAATGACCTGCGCTATGTGGCTGTTGTCCAGGCCAGGCAAGGCTTTGATCTCCACAATGACGATATCCTCAACGATGAAGTCAGGGATATAATAGCCGACCAGCACGTCCCCATTGGCGCTGTCATACACCTCAATGTTTTTCTGAGCGACGTAGGCAAGGCCACCCTCTGTGAAGTGTACCTCCAGGTCGCGTTGATAAGTATCCTCGCGACACCCAGGGCCTCGTTTACGATGCGCCGCCATCGCGTGCCCGATGATCCTGTAAGTCCAGGCATCGTAGGGTGTTCTGACAAGCTTGTTTGGCATAGTACGATCTCCTGAGATTAGACGACTGCCAGCGGGTTACTGTCAACGGATTAGGGGAACGGATTGAACGGATCAGGTCGCAATGGCGATCCGTTCAATCTGTTCCGGAAATCCGTTAACAGCCTTCCGGCTCGAACCACATTCGCCCAATACGACGCAACTCCTGTACGAAGAACTCCTTGATCACCTCCCAGGCTACTGGCGGAATGGTTTCCACCAACGCATCTTGATCAGCGCGGTCGAAGTCCACCATTCCCTCCAACACCATCATCCCAAAACCGCGCGAGTAGGGATACTTGATGGGACTCTGATCCAGGAGGCGATCCAGGGGAATCTGCTGGGAGATGAAATAGGCATCGTAGAAGTCCTTGCGCGCCCCGCGATCAGCGATAGCATCCAATTTCATCAGGCCTATGTCGGCAAGGCTGCCCACCCGCACTCCTGCCACCTCGTCCGGAGGCTCCAACAGAACATAGCCGTAGCCGAAAAAGCCCACGTGATAGCCCTTGATCTCCAGAAGCAGGTTGCCGACGACGTCCTCCAGCACACGCACAACACGGCGTTTGCGCAGCGCAACCACAATCTCATCCCGGCTGTCGTCGAGCAGTTCGTCGGTCTGGGAGAAGAAGTCCAGGTCCACCGAGACACGGTGGCCCAGGCGCAAGGCCAGGGCCGTGCCGCCGGCCAGGTAGAAGCGCTGAGAGAAGGGCTCCTGCCCGATCTCGATCAATAGCTCTCGCAGCAGAGGGGGCACAACCTCCCAATGCGGATTCGTCAGTAGGGCCATACGCCTCGCCTCCGCTGACGATAGTCACGGACGTCGAGGTAGTTCACCCACAGACGGAAGCGGCGACGGGATAACCGCCCCATGCCAGCCTGTCGCACCCATTCGCGCACCCGTTCCCGTCCATAGCGGGCAAAGAGCCACTGTATCTCAGGCTGGCATCCGAGAGCCAGCGCGCGCTCGATGATGGTGAAGGCGTCGCGCTCCGGATCCAACTTCTCCAGGGTGTACTCCTGGAAGCAAGGCCGCAAGCTAACGGGGATGCCGTTTGGTGCTAAGACCAGCATTGCTCCTCCACCCATGACAGAACACGGTTGGCTACCTCTAAAGCAAAGCGTGCCTCCTCCGGGGCGACAGGCTCCCATGCACCTGGATAGCGTGTGTGGACTGCATACTGAGTGAGAACCAAGGCCTCGTCTACATCGGCCGGCACCGTCACTCCCGCGGCTTCAAGCAGATCGAGAAGTGTTTCCACCACGTGAGTACGTGGAAAGGGAATGCCCCGTTGTAGCAAAAGTGCTTTCAGTGCCTTCTCTGCGCATTGCTGAGTATGGAAGCACGCATCTTCCAACAACACATCAGGCAACCCCAGCGCGGCACGGGCCAGGGCCAGGTCGGAACGTGCCCGCTCCAACCAGGCACCAGGGGATTCAGGAGGCAAGCGATCGTTCATACAGCACCCTTCCTTCCCGCAGTGCTGGCTCATAGATCAAGCCAATAGTATCACGATACTGCGCAACTTGCTCTGGCGTGGCGACGATGACGTCTATTGGCACCAGCAAACCCCGCAGGGCACGACGAATGCGCGTGCTCTCCCGCCGTGGGTGGGTGACACCCTTGACGATTACAAGCAGGTCCAGATCACTATCAGAGGTAGCATCTCCCCGAACATGTGAGCCAAACAGAATGATTCGTTCCGGTGTAGTGGTTGCCCTGATCCGACGTGTAATCTCTTCCAACAATCCGGGTATTTCGCTTTCATTCAGCATGTCTGCATCACTTTCTTTGTGGCAGGAAGACCGTGCTGCTCACACCCCCTTAAACCCACCCACCAACTTCTCCGGCGCTACCTCCCGCTGGATCAAGAACAGCACGACCAGGGACGGGATGACCAGAATGACCGACATGGCGCTGGTCACCTCCCAGTATCCCTCGCCCACGGCTAGATAGGTGCGCACCGGCAGGGTCTGGGTGTGCACGCCGTAGGTCATCAGAGTCAGGGTCAACTCGTTGTAGGAGGTGACGAAGGTGAAGATCATGGACGACAAAATGCCCGGCAGAACCATGGGCAGGATGACGTGGAAGAAGGTCCGCACGGGATTGGCGCCACACACGCTGGACGCTTCCAGCACCCGCTCGTCCAGGCCCTCAAAAGTAGAGGATAGCACCAGGATGGCATAAGGGGCGCAGATGGCCAGGTGTGCCAGGGCCACTCCATAGTGCTTGTCTATCAGATTAAGGCGGTAGAAGATGCGAGCCACCCCCAGAGCGTAGGCAATCGGCGGGATCATGCGCGGCAGCAGGATGATGGACATCAGCATTTCCTTGCCGGGGATGCGCCGCCTCCCCAACGCCCAGCCCGTGGGAATACCGATTAGAGTGCTCAGGGCCACCGCTATGGCGGCGATGATCAGGGTGTTCTTGGTGATCTCCGGCACCTGGCCCACCGTCCAGGCCCAGTCATACCAGTCCAGCGTCAGCGTCGGCGGCACCCACAGCTTGCCGAACCAATCCTTGCCCACTGACTTGAGAAGGATCATCATGAAAGGCGAATAGATGAAGAGGGCGAAACTAGCCAGGAAAGTGAAGATCAACAGTTTCTTTGCGTTCAGCAACGACTGAAGGTACTGTCGTATCAGCTTCATGTTACGGGCCTCCGCAGGACTCGCATGTAGATGGACAGAAAGACCACTTGTAGAATAGCCATGACCACTGACATGGCCGACCCCATGGACCAGCGGGCCGGAGTGAAGGACTCGATCTGGGTGTAGATGGCCACTGAGAGGGGACGATAGTTTCCGCCAGCTATCAGGGGGATGCTGAATGACCCAAAGGCAGCCATGAAGGTGAGCACTGAGCCGGCCAGCACGCCAGGCATGATCAGCGGCAGCACCACGTGACGCAACACCTGCCAGGGGGTCGCTCCAGACACGGAGGCTGCCTCCTCGACACTGCGGTCCAGGCCTTCCAGCGTGGACAGGGTGGTCAGAGCCGTGTAGGGGAAATAGTGCCAGAGATAAAATACAATGAGACCAGGAATGGTGTAGTTGATGTTTAGCCTGTCCAAACGCAAGACCTGGGTAACAAACAGATTGATCCAGCCCCGGCTGCCGTAGAAGACCAGCAGACCCAGGGCGCCCACCAAGCCGGGGAGGGTGATGGGAATGAGGATGGTGAATCGAAAGAAGCGGTGGCCTCGCAGCTTCTCCCGAAGGATCAGGGCCAGGGGGATGCTGAGTAGCACAGACAGGAAAGTAGATGAAATGGCCAGCACAAAGGTCAGGACAATGATCTCCCTGGTGCTCGGCTTGCCCAGGAACTCGATGTAGCTGGCCAGCGTCCAGCCCACATCCTGACCTTCGGGCCGCAGGCTGCGCACGATGGTGACCAGCATGGGATAGAAAAACAAGCCCAGGAAGCCAGCCAACCCTGGGCTCAGCATGAGCAAAGTCAGCACACCCTGTCGTTGTCGGCGCAGAAAATCACCCATACTACTCCCCCGTTTTTCAAAACTCTATCGCTACCTCTTG
>CAZQDO010000146.1:7783-12213 GCA_964592085.1 uncultured Anaerolineae bacterium
CTCTTGCATCCATAGCGCTCGGTTTTCTTAGGAATCAGAGACGAGCAGAAGCATCCAGAATCGTGATACCAACAAGTTCACTGCCCCGGTACCGGAGCAGGATGCCCTCATCGGTCATTTCGGTGTCGGTCGCCTTTTGGGGACGATGGAAGCTGATGTAGAGTACATCAGCCTCGCTATCGTAATCTACCCAAAAGCGTTGCGTAGGAAAATTAATGAGCAGGGGGACAGCCTGAAAAACCGAAGTGGGAATTGGGGTTGTTACTGTCTTTTCCATATTGCCTTCTTCCGATCAATTCTACCAGCAAAATAGGCAGTGATAACGAAACCATCATCTATAGATATCTGACGGTAGACAACCATCAAATACCGCCTGCGCCCGTAGCCTCGTGCGGCAATCAGAGAGCCTCGGTGACCACGCAAGACCATATCAGGGCTCTCAATGGTTTCCAAAACCTCATAATAATAGCCTGCCAGGTCATCGTGGTTTTCTACAATGTGAAACCACCGTTCGGCGGTGAGACGGATTGGAACACCCTCAATAGACGGAGCAAAGTCCATACCAGAGCCCTGACGAGACGACTTAGTGATGAGCAAGTTAGCAGGTCTGAACGCTCATCCAGTTTCAAGGCCAGAAACACCATGGCCAATTCAGTCGTGAACGAAAACGCGGGAAGGCGGACGAGGTAGGGTTATCCCGCCCGCCTTCCTTTAGAAACTCCTTTTTAGCTGACCTACTGGGGCACCAGCAGATCCACGCCCTGCTCCTTGATCAGACTCTTCACCTCGCTGTTGAGGATGCGAAGGCGAGCTGGCTCCATATCCTCCCAGGCCGGGATGGTGGCCCACACCTCATCCGGGATCTTGTCCCAGATGTCGGTGCCGGTGTACTGCCACATGGTGCTGACAAGTTGCACCTGCTGTTGATCGCTCAGCAGATAGTTGATCAGCCGATAAACCACCGGCTTGTACTCCTCAGGGATGCCCACCGGTACGATGAGATAGCCATCGGAGCCGGCAGCCATACCTTCAGACAGGAAGCCAGACTTGATGGTAGGGGGCATGGTCCCCTGACTGCGGGACCACAGCGCGTAGTCCATGGCGTAGAAGCTGATCCAGGTGTCGCCGGCGTTGAAGTCCTCGAACATGTTAGGCGGTTCGGCCGGCAAAGGCAGCTTGGCGTAGGTATAGAAGTCTTGCAGCTTGGCCCAGGCATCCTGCCACTCCGCCGTCTGCTCCAGATCCGCCAGGGGGATGCCCTTGTCGTTCTCATCGGCCATGGCCACAAAAGCGTTGAGGAAGCTGTAGGGGATGCGGTAGGACGAGCCGGACTTGGCGTCGGGACGGACGATGCCGATGTGCCCCTTCCACTCCTCGCGTCGGTCGTACCACTCTTTCCACGAAGTGGGCGGGTCGGAGATGTACTCGGAGTTGTAGATCAGGGCATATTGGCTCCTCCAGTAAAGGGCACCCTTGCCATCAACACTGGTGCCCAACACTTCCATCAAGTAGTTGCGGGGGCACTTGCCCAGGTTGGGGATGATGTCCAGACGGTCGGGGTAGAGAGTTTCCAGACCGATGCCCTGCTCCAGCGCGTTGGGAACGGTCTCAGGCTTCACAAAAAGCAGATGCATGTCACCGTTACCCGCTTCCCAGGCCTTCATGCGCTCAAGCACTTCCGATTCCTTGCTGACCAGGTAGTTGATCTTGATGCCCAGGTCCGCCTGGATCTGCGGGATGACCGTCTCCTGCCAATACTTCTGGAAGTTGGCCCCTGAGTTGGTGTCCACCAGGGTGATCTCGGTGGGAGCTCCGGCCACTGGCTTCGGGGCGTAGGTAGCCAGGTACTCCGCAGCCACCTCGGCACTGGGGATCAGCAGCTTCCAACCGGGCTGGATCAGGTCGGGGTTCGAGACGTAGGCGAAGCTCTCATCCTCGGTGGCCTTCTTGTTGGTGTTCCCCGCGATGGCTGGATAGGCCGCACCGCTGCCCAGGTACTTCTCTGCCAGGGTCCAGAGGTTGTCACCCAGCTTCACAGTATAGGTCACCTCTTCCTGGGCAGGCGGGGCAGCGCTGGCCACACCCGCGACCGCCAACAGCACGAACACCAGAATCAGACTTACGAACCATGTTCTCTTGCTTGACATTTTTCCTCCTTCAGTCATTGAAGTTATTGAGGATTTAACCCATAACCCTCAGAAGGTTGATAACCACCGCGTTTGCCTTGTCACCACCCCCTTTCGACCGCGTCTCCTAAGAAAGAGTAACGAGGTAATGAGTCAACGAGTCGCCCATTCTCTCATTGATCCGTTGCCTCGTTACCTCATCGCCTCATTCCCTCATTGCCCCATTGACTATTGTATCACCTTGCCCGCAGTTTGTCAAAACGACGCGGCTCACTCCACTCCGAAATAGGGTTCCAGCACCTTCATCGTCGCCACTCGCGCTGCTGCGGTCAATTCCGCCGGATCGCGCTCCCAGTATTCAGGTCGGAACAGTTCGATGGAGCAGAGACCGTCGAAGCCGATTTCCCTGAGGCGAGACAGGATGTCATCCAGCGGGATCACCCCCTCGCCGGGCAGCAGGCGGTGGGCATCCTCTATGGTCTCCTTGGGCCGATCCTCGACGTCGTTGATGTGGAAGATGAGGAGCTTGTCCGGATCCACGGCCTCAATGGACGAGAGCTCTGAGCCACCGGCGTAAAAGTGGCAAGTGTCTATCACCAGGCCGACGTTGGGCCTATTGGCCGCCTGTACGATCCCCCAGCACTGGGCCAGGGTACGCACCGAACACCAGCCAAAGCCCAGGAACTCGAAGGCTAACTGCACGCCGAAGGGGGTGGCGATGTCGGCCAGGTCGTACAGCACGCGCACCGACTCGGCCTTGATCTCCTCGCGTGAAGCGCCTCCCTCCGGGATGGGACTGGGCACGACGACGACCTTGTCGCAGCCCAGTGTATCGGCTCTGGCACACAGCTCGTGGCAGCGGGCTTTGATCAGCGCATAGTCGTCCGCCGAGCGGAAGGTGATGAATTCGATGGAGTTAATGCTGGCAGGCTGGACGCGGTGCTGGGTGAACAGCGCGTTGAGGTCGTCGAGGCTGCGATTGGCCAGATAGGTGTCCATCTTCGCCGCCCAGATCTCCAGGGCTTTGAAACCCGCCTCACCAGCGGCGGCGATATCCTTCGGCAGCGTGGCCTTCATCGTGGTCGCGCCGTTGAAGCCAAGTAACATGTCTTTCCTCCTCCTCAGATGTGTCATTGCGAGTCTTCCCTGGCGCATCGCGTCACCCTCACCCTAACCCTCTCCCTGGCAGGGAGAGGGGACATGCTCCCTCGCCCCGTTGGGGAGAGGGCTGGGGTGAGGTTTGCGCTGCCTACGGATGGTGCACCGCTAGCTCGCGCAGCAGACTGATGGACTCGGCCACGTAATTCGCCACCTCATCCCGCCAACCCTGCCCCTTCACCGGCGTAAAAGGATCAGGGCCAGAGGCGGTGCACTCGACGATGATCGAACGGTCGTATCCGATGTCCTTGAGGGCGCGCATCGCACTCTGAAAGTCAGTATGCCCACGACCGACGGCCTGGCGGTTGGAGTCGGCGGCGTGGAACAGGAACAGGTGCTCCCCGGCCGCGCGGATGGCGCTGGCCAGGTCCGCCTCCTCAATGTTCATGTGATAGGCATCCAGCAGAAGGCCCACGTTGGGGGCCTCCACCTCCTCCACGAAGCGCACGGCTTCTTCGGAGGTGTTCAGCAAGTGGGACTCGTAGCGGTTGAGCACCTCAATGGCCAAGTGCAGGTTCAGCTCCTGAGCCCGCTCGGCGATGCGCTGGACGCCCACCACATAGTTCACGTATTCCTGCTCGTAGGTAGTCACCGGGCGGATGCGTCCCACCGCGCCGTGGCATCCCACCATCGGCGCTCCTACCGCCGCGGCGAAGTCCAATAGGCGCAGGTAGTAATCCACTGCCTCAGCCCTCACTTCGGCGTCGGGATGCGGCAAGTCCACGTCCTCTGGAGTGAGGGAGAGCACCGCCAGCCCGTGGTCGTTCAAAACAGCTCTGACCTCGGCGGCGGCATAAAGCTCCAGGTCACCCTTCAGCTCCAGCCCGTCGTAGCCGAAGCCAGCCAGACGGGCCGCAGTCTCGGCCAGCAGCTCATCTCCAAAGATCCAGTTGCAGACGCCGTACTTCATACTCACTCCCTCCGTCAAAAGCGCTGTGCAGACCCCCGAGGTTTAATCACAGATACGGGCATATCGTGACAAAAAAGGCTGACTGTAAAGCGCAGTTGAGCATGGGCGAGGCAACCTCGGAGGTCCTTGCTTCAGCGAAAGTGCTGATAACTATATCACACCTGAATGAGGTTGTCAAGCAGTGTGTCAAGTCAAAAGATAATGTCACCGAACAGTCATCGTTCTGTCAAAAGATA
>CAZQDO010000147.1:0-12138 GCA_964592085.1 uncultured Anaerolineae bacterium
GTAGTGCGAAGCCCACAGGAAGGTTTACGATGTTCCCGCGGATTGCAGAGGTTCGTCATCTTGAGGCGTATCGTTTAGAGCTGACTTTCACGAACAGAGAGAAGGCGGAATTAGATCTTGCAGACCGAATCGTGGGTCGCGGAGGGGTCTTTGCGCCTTTGGAGGACATAGACTTCTTCAAAAAAGTGAAAGTTGACCCTGAGGTTGGCACGCTTGTCTGGCCAAACGAGGTAGATCTCTGTCCCGATGTGCTCTACAGTGAGGCAACAGGAAAGCCTCTGCCGGAACTAAAAGTGGCTATGGCAAAGGCGGCCTAGAAACGTCTACGACCTGCTCCAGGACGTGGCCGCCGTCAGTCGCGAGACGGAGTGGGTCTACTGCAACTTCAACCTGCCCTAAATCTTCCTGCCGGATGTGAATGTGGTGGCGAAAGAGTAGGGCGGAGCCCGTTCGTTAAGTGCCCGTTGTGCGGCACGTTGGAGGTTCTCAAATGAAGATCGAACACATCGGCATTTGTGTAGCTGCTCCCATATCAATGGGTGAGTGGTACCGGGATAATCTCGGGTTCAAGGTCATCCGATGCGCGGGGAATGATGTTGATGGCGTGTCATTTGTAGTTGACAGTGAAGGCAAGACAGTTCTGGAATTGGGTAAGCTACCTGAAGGGCCACCACTTGATGCTCGAAGCCTGCTACCGCTTCAACTTCACATTGCGGTTGAGTGCGAAAACCCAAGCGCCGAAGCTGAGCGGTTGACCAGCGCGGGGGCTGAGTTGGTGGGAGAATCGCCTCGGAACAGCTACAAGGGGGAGAAGGTCCTGATACGCGATCCTTGGGGATACACGATCCAATTAGTGAATAGGAAGAGCAAGCTTGAGGAAAGCAAGTGAGTTGCAAATCAGGGAGTGCCGCACGCGACGCGGCTATCGCCGCGAGTTGCATCGGCTCAGGAGATTGAGAATCTGTTGCCCATCATGACGCGGGCAGAAAAGGCCCAGTTGCTTCAGTGGGCGGTGCGTGACCTGGGCGATGCCTTTCCGGGCATTGACAGCATTTCTGGCATCTGTGGCGGCGAGCCGTGCATCGTTCGCACCCGGATTCCAGTCTGGGTGTTGGTACAGGCCAGGCGACTGGGAACCAGCGAAGCAGATTTGCTGCGGAGCTATCCGACGCTACGTGCTGAGGACCTGGCTAACGCCTGGGCCTATTTCCGCTCACATCGGGACGAGATCGAGCAACAAATCCGTGAGAACGAGGAAGCGTAGGACATGGCGCGACTATACGCTAACGAAGGTGGGCCCACTACAACTTCAACCTGCCCTACGTTCTCCTGCCGGATGTGAATGTGGTGGCCAAAGAATAGCGCGAGGCCTGCTTGTGGGGACACTGGCGAGCAATCGCTCACGATTTTGTGTATAAGATGCTATGCGCCCTTGTTGAATAGCACGTTGCGCGGGAAAATGTTGGCACAACTATAGTTAGCTAGCCCAAGAGACGAAGCGGCATAAACGAAGGAACTCATAAAAGGGACTCTACGCATGATTACCAATTTTAGAGACCGATTTGCAGATTTAGAGAATCCTCCCGAAGACGCTGACCAGGCGTGGTATAGGAGGCGAGGAAAGGAATTTGAACGCATCATCTGCGCCCTATTGGAGGAGGAAGAATTACAGCCACGGACAAGCTACAGACCCCAAGGTGAGGAAATCGACGGTTCATTCTCTCTAGATAGTCGCTTCTTCTTGCTGGAAGCCAAATGGCGCGAGGGGCATCTGCCCGCATCAGCAATCTACCAATTCAAAGGAAAAGTTGATGGTAAACTTGCTGGAACAATAGGAGTCTTCATCTCTATGTCGGGTTATAGTGAGGATGCCGTTGAAGCTGTCAGGTTGGGCAAAACCCTTAACGTGATATTGTTCGACGGAGAAGATTTTAGAGCGTGCTTGTGTGAAAACGGGGGGTTCAGTAATGTACTTCGTGCCAAACTACGGCACGCTGCTGAAACAGGCGAGATATACTTTCCGTATAAAGCTGAAGCAATTCTTAGTAGTGCACAGAACGACATAGTATTTGTTGTTGAAGGTCGCACTGACCAAGTTGTGATTTCTTATCTTACTTCCAAGGTGCTTGAAGAACGAAGCCTAGAGCGAAACATTGACTTCATTGTCGCGATGGGCAAGATTGGCGTTGCCAATATCGCCAACAGTGTGCATCTTCTACACCCTTTGAACGCCAGGGTTGTTCTTGTAGCTGATTCAGATGGCGATGTAGAAGGTACGAAGAATCTGCTTGCTTCAAGGCTTGAGTATCCAGAAGCCACGGTGCTGATAGTGCATCCTTGCATTGAAGCATGGCTCTTTCCTGGCGACAAAGAACCATTGGAGCGTTTGCAGGAGGTTATGAAAGCAAAAGGTATATCGCGTAAAGAGCGAGCTATTGCCGAACAATTAAAGGATGTTAATATTGAGGAATTAAGAGCGATAGACGAAGCCTTCAGAGAGTTAACTCGCTTGATAACTGAGTGAATTAGAAGATTCTTGTGGCGAAGGCTCTTCCCGCACTCGCCGCGCGGGTGAAGCTGTTACCGTTATGTGTCTCAAAGGGAGAGATAATGGCATTTGCAATACTGAAGCTCTCATACAACCAGCCCGGTGAGTCACCTCTGACTGGCGGGGTCTGTGGAACAGGTTTTTTCATAGATGACTCGACGGCAGTTACAGCTTACCATGTACTAAGCGAGCGTACTTTCAGGCCTAATACTGGTTTCCGCTACTGCTGTTTCTGGATACTGTCAAGGAGTGGTTTAGTTGCCCAACTCGATCAGCACTCCTTACAGGGATACCCCGAAATCGATACAACAGCTTTCAGATTTGATGAGCCACAGTTGGGTATCGCAGTGTATACTCCGCCAAGCCACAAACCAGAAATCGGGACTGAGGTTTGTGGTATTGGCCACATTGGCAATGAAATGCCACAAGTTAGAGCACGATGGGAAGGTCAGTCTATTGTCATAACCCATGTCGATCTGGATTCTGTCATTTGCGATGAGATAGGTCATATCATAAGAATCGCCAGATTTGATGTAAATGCTCAGGATGTTAGGCTCAAGAATATTGCTGGATATGAGCTATCCTTTGGTACCAATGTGGGTATGTCAGGTGGCCCTCTTATTGACCAACGGATTGGGCAAGCGTTAGGCCTGCTCTCGTTTGGGCTACCGCCCGACTCATACAAAAAAACGCAAACGTTCGCTGTGGCAATGGATGAAATACAGCGACGCATTGCTAGAAGAGGCACATAAAACGAGTTGGGCGGCAGCAGGAATCACAAGGAGATAAATAGAATTGTAGGAGGGGAGTTCAGCTAGGACCCCGCCATCCCCTCCAGCACCGGCTAGTGCTGGAGGGGATAGGTCCTCGACCGTCGCCCCCCTCGTAATAGAATGGTGGGGGGCCGGGGAGTTGCCGAAGCAGCAAGAAGCCAAGCTTTAGAGATATTATACCATAACACAACTTGTGAGGCAAAGTGGAATGACGTCTTTAGCGTCTTGGATTGGTGTTGACTCTCGAGCTCCAGCATCTATCTATCTTGCAAGTGATAGCCGCATATCTTGGGGCAACGAGTTGATTTGGGACTATGGCCGTAAGCTTTTTGCATCCAGAAACTACCCTGAAATCCTGGGATACCTTGGTGATGTTCTATTCCCTTCGCAAGTTCTTGGGCAATTAGTAGACCTTATTGATTTGGATTTGCTTTTCGATATTGGAGATTCATCTGACGATAAGTGGCTAAAGATTCTATCTGTTGCACAAAAGTCTTTTGAAAGCTATCCTGAAGAGGAAGGCCGCCCTTTTACCATAGTTTACTGTACTCGTGAGAACTCTGGAATGGCTTCAGTCTTCCATATGTCTACGTTAAGTTGGAAACGATATGAAGGATGGACTGAGAAGCGATGGATAGACCTTCCAGAGAAATCTGGCATAATTGACGTTTTTGGCTCTGGAGAGGAAGTTATTAACAAATGGTATTCTTATTGGAGTAAAACTAGGCAGGGGCGCACAAGTCGAAGTGTATTCAGCGCTTTCTGTGATGCATTACAAAGCGGAGAAGATAAACGGAGTGGCGGTGCCCCCCAGCTTGTCGGCGTTTATCGAAAGGGCGCAGCAGAGTCATTTGGAATAATCTACAAGAACAACCGATACTTGTTTGGCTTGCCTGTTGATGTATCGGATAATCTTGACGCCGTGGAGTGGCGGAACAGCCTATTTGAGCGTTGTGATTGGCGGACTATGAAACCACTTGAAGGTGCTCAACGTCACTCTCGACCACGAGGGCTGGGCAAGGCGTAGTATTGGGAGTTGCTGCCTACCCCCGACTGCACCTGACTGCCCTATCGCGTGCCAAAGTCAAGGTTGGTTTCGCTGTTCAAAACCGCCAAGCCAAAAGCAAGGCAAAGAATCCACAGCAACCACTCACCTACACGGAGGCATCACAATGACCAATCAAGGTTCTCACCTACGGGCTGTCGTCCAGGCTCTATTCGTCGTTTTCCTGTGGGCCACGTCCTGGGTGTTCATCAAGATCGGGCTGGAGGAGATACCGGCCCTGACGTTCGCCGGCTTGCGGTACATCCTGGCATTTATCTGTCTCTTGCCGGTTGTGCTTCTTTCCGGCCAAACGTCGTCGCTTCGCTCGATATCGAGGCGAATGTGGGGACGCCTTCTCATCCTCGGCCTGCTCTTCTACGCCGTCACGCAGGGCGCATCCTTTGTGGCCCTGGCTTACTTGCCGGCGGTGACAGTCAACTTGCTGTGGAGCTTCAGCAGCGCCACCGTCGCCCTGATGGGCATCGTCTGGCTGGCCGAACGGCCCACGCGGTTCCAGTGGCTCGGTGTGGGCCTGGCCACGCTGGGCGCCATCATCTACTTCTGTCCCGTGGACCTGCCGGCGAGCCAGTTGCTCGGTGTCCTGGTCTCAGTCTTCGGCGTTCTCGCCAACGCCGCCGCTTCCATCCTCGGCCGGGACGTCAACCGGGCGGGCGACGTACATCCCCTGGTGGTGACCGTCATCAGCATGGGCATCGGCTCGATTGTGCTGCTTGCCACCGGCATCGCTGTTCAGGGGCTTCCGAACATCGGTATCAGAGGCTGGGCCATCATCGCCTGGCTCGCCGTGGTCAACACGGCCTTTGCCTTCACGCTCTGGAACCATACTCTCCGCACGCTTTCGGCGACGGAATCCAGCATCATCAACGGCACCATGCTCATCTGGATACCGGTGCTCGCCGTTTTGTTCTTGCACGAGCGGGTCACTGCCAAAGAGGTCTTCGGGCTGGTCGTGGCTGGGGTGGGAATGTTGATCGTGCAACTGCGCCAACCGCAGGCCATCACTCGGCTCCTACGACGACCGTCGGTTCGATGATCCGCATCATTCGTAGTTGGGTTCAGCACAGACCATGCAGGTTCAATACACACCTTATTTTGGCATCCTCCTAATAACCGCCATCATCTCGGCTGTCGTCGCCTTCATTGCCTGGCAGCGGCGCACCTCCCCTGGGGGTACGTCTCTCGCCCTGCTCATGCTGGCCGTGACCGAATGGGCTCTGGTGTCGGCTTTGGAGGCGGCAGCCGTAGAGCGGTCGGCAAAGATCATGTGGTCGAAGCTGGATTACGTGGGCTCCAACGGCACCGCGTTGTTTCTTCTTATCTTCGCAATCGAATTCACGCGCCGGCACGAATGGCTCACGCGCCACAACGTGGCATTACTATGCGTCATGCCTATCCTCAACGTGGTCATGGCCGCAACGAACGAATGGCACGGCCTGATCTGGACCGGCTTTTCGCCAGGACCCAGCGGCAGCAACCTCCTGGTCTATCACCACGGGCCGTGGTTCTGGATCCACACAGCCTCGATCTATGCGTACACCTTCGTGGCGACCCTGCTGCTGGTCCGCTCGGCCCTTCGCCCGTCGGTCTTGCACCGCCGCCAGGGAATCGGCATCCTGCTGGCCGCAGTCCCTCCGTGGATTGGGAGTATCGTGTACATCATGGATTTGTCTCCCATCCCCGGCTTGAACCTCATCCCCATGAGCTTCGTGGTCACAGGGCTGTTTCTCCTGGGGACCATCTTTCGCTTCCAGTTGTTTGACCTCGTGCCGGTGGCCCGGGACACGCTGGTCGAAAGCATGGGTGACGGCCTGCTGGTGCTGGACGCGCAGAACCGCATCGTGGACATGAACCCGGCAGCGCAAAAGCTCTTGGGGACCAGTTCGTCATGTATCGGGAAATCGGCAGAAGAGGTCCTGGCAAAGTGGCCCGATCTGGTCAACCTCAGCCGCGCCTCAGAAGATGTCCAGACAGAGGTGCTTCTGGATCACGGCGAGCCTCGATACTTTGACGTGCGGGTTTCCTCCCTGCGTGACCGCTACGGGCGTTTCGCGGGCCAGTTCATAGACCTGCGCGACATTACCCAGCGGCATCTGGCTACTACTGAACTCCAGCAAGCCAATACACGCCTGGTTGCTCAACTGGAAGTCATTGACCTGTTGCGGGCCCAATTACAGGAACAGGCCGTTCAGGATGCGCTCACTGGCCTGTTCAACCGGCGCTACCTACAAGCAACGCTGCCCAGGGAACTGTCACGAGCCACGCGCGAAGCGTATCCGGTGGCCGTGGTGATGATGGACATTGATCGTTTCAAAAAGATCAACGACCGATACGGGCATAAGGCGGGCGATCTCATGTTGCAGGCATTGGGGGAGATGCTTCGTACCCGGACCCGGCGTGAGGACATCGCCTGTCGGTATGGTGGCGAGGAGTTCGTGTTGGTCTTTCCAAACTTGCTGATCGAACACGCCATTCAGCGCACCGAGGAGCTGCGACTGTCCTTTCAGGCGCTGCGCGTGAAACATGAGGACGTGGAGTTCTCCGCTACGATGTCAGCCGGCATTGCTGTCTTTCCCCACCACGGCAAGACGGACGACGACTTACTACGGGCGGCAGATCGGGCCATGTACGCCGCCAAAGCAGCCGGACGCAATTGCGTGAGGCTGGTGAATGGATGATGGAAATCGGAGCTAGGTTCATTTAGGAGGATCGCATGTATCTGGTCTTACTCGGTCCGCCTGGGGCCGGCAAAGGTACCCAGGCGGAGCGACTGGAGGAAGAGCTGAATTTGCCCCACGTGGCCAGCGGCGACTTGTTCCGTGAGAACATGAAGAACGAGACGCCACTCGGCCTGCTGGCCAGGAAGTACATAGACAAGGGCCAGTTAGTGCCCGACGACGTGACCATCGCCATGGTGCGGGAGCGGCTGCAACAGCCCGATTGTGAGGACGGGGCCATCCTCGACGGCTTCCCCCGCACTCTGGCTCAGGCTGAGAGTCTGGACAACATGCTCGCTGACCTGGGCCAAAAGCTGGACGGCGTGCTCTACATCGCCGTGCCCGACGAGGAGTTGGTGCGCCGACTGTCGGGCCGCTGGATCTGTCGCCAGTGCCAGACGCCCTATCACACCCTGTTCAGCCCGCCAGCCAGTGAAGGAGTGTGCGACGCCTGCGAGGGGGAACTGTACCAGCGGGACGACGACAAGCCAGAGACGGTGCGGGCTCGCCTCAAGGTCTATCGCCAGCAAACCGCGCCCCTCATTGACTACTATCGCCAGGCGGGACTGCTAGTGGAGGTAGACGGGGTGGGGGACATCGAAACCGTCAGCAAGGTCCTGCTGGAGGCAGTCCACAACCTGGCCAGGTAGATGGGGGAACCCTGGCGAAAGCATCACTACTCAGCCACCCTCCCGCAGGTTACGATGAGCAATGCTTTTGCCCCTGAAGACACACGCTCCGAGCTGTGGTTCTCGGCCAGGCACGGCTCAAACCTGCGGGAGGGTGAGCAGTCACGTTCTCAAGTCAAAACGCCAAGAGGTGCACTGTGTCGTCAAAACTGTGTCCCAAGATCATTCTGGAGGGCACGCGGCTGACTCTCAAGACGGAGATCGCTTTCGCCCTGAATGAGCATCCCCGCATCGTGGGGCCTCGGAAATACCGCTACCACTCGCCCCTTATCTCCGCCGAATGGTGCGGCTTCACCAACTTTCCCTGGGGGCGGGGGCTCATCAATTTCGAGCCTCACGAAGAGAGCCTGGCCCTGGAGACCTACCGGACCTGGATCCACCTCTTCGAGCTTCTGCGCTACTACTCGTGGATCATTGACCGTTTCCACATCTCCACCCGCGCCTACCAACTGCAAACCTATGGCAAGGATTACGATTTTCGCTGGCTGGAGGAGAGGCTGGACGCCCTGGGCTTTCATCTGGTGTTCTGTACGCGAAGGCCCGAATCCTTTGAGCAGGCCCGCGCCGAGAGGCTCAAGGTCTCCGGCAACCCATCCCAGTATGACGACCTGCAAGTGTTCATCAAGGAGCTGGAGGGTCTGCGCCGATTGGTCGGGGAGTCCATTTTGCCGATGCTGGAACTGGACATATCGGACAGCGACGTGGCGGGTGCAGTGGACCGAATCGCGGATTGGATGACGGAAACCGGTGGGCTATGGGCCAGGTAGCGCCTTGGAAACGCCGATGACAGCCTACAGGAGTTCACGAGACCATGTTCATTGCCTTTCTCAATCCCCAGGGGAACTTCGATCCCCGCGACAGCTATTGGACCCAACACCCTGACTTCGGTGGCCAGTTGGTGTACGTCAAAGAGGTGGCGCTGGCGCTGGCTCGACGAGGACATCGGGTGGACATCGTCACCCGCCAGATCGTTGACCCCGCCTGGCCTGAGTTTGCTGCCCCGCTGGATGCCTACCCCGGCCACGAGAACGTACGCATCGTGCGCCTCCCCTTCGGCGGCGACCGCTTCCTGCTCAAAGAAGAACTGTGGCCCTACCTGGGCACTGAATTCGTCCCCCGCATGATCAGTTTCTATCAGCGGGAAGGCCGCTCCCCAGATGCCGTCACCGCCCACTACGCCGACGGCGGCCTCACGGCAGCGGTGTTGCAGAAAGAGCCGGGCATCCCCTTCACCTTTACCTCCCATTCCCTGGGGGCGCAGAAGATGGAGAAGCTGGGCGCTGTATGGGACAACCTGGCTGAGCTGGACGCCCGCTTCCACTTTGCCCGGCGCATCACTGCTGAGCGCATCGCCATGAGTCGGGCCAGCGTGTGCACGGCCAGCACCGCGTTGGAGCGCTTCGAGCAATACGGCCATCCCGCCTATCACGGAGCCATTGATGTGCACGACGACCAGCGGCTGGCGGTCATCCCCCCCGGCGTCAATCTGCGGGTATTCGACAGGGAGGCTCAGAGCGCGGTCGAGCAGGCCACCCGGACCAAAGTCCGGACTAAGCTGGCCCGCGACATTGCGCCAGAGCGACGGGGGTTGCCCGTCATCGTGGCCTCCAGTCGGCTGGACGCGAAGAAGAACCACCTCGGCCTGGTACGAGCCTTCGCCCAAAGCCAGCCGTTGCAGGCCCAGGCCAATCTGCTGCTGGTCAGCCGAGGGCTGGACAATCCGCTGGCCGGCTATCCCCAGGCCGACGAGGGGACCAGAGAGGTGCTGAACCAGGTCATGGCAGTGGTGGACGAAAGTGGGTTGCGGGGCAAGATCAGCCTCTTCTCGCTGGACAGCCAGGACGAGCTGGCTGCCGCCTATCGCCTCCTGGCCGAGAGCCAGGCGGTGTTCGCCCTGACCGCTTATTACGAGCCCTTTGGGCTGGCCCCGCTGGAGGCCATGGCTGCTGGACTGCCGGCCGTTGTTACCAGGAACGGCGGCCCGGCGGAGAGCTTACGCGAGGGCAACGAGAAATACGGCGTGCTGGTGGATCCCTCCGACCCGGCCGACATCGCTCGTGGCCTGTTGCGGGTATTAGACGATGAAGCAACCTGGCGGCGCTTCGCCGAGGCCGGTCGCCGCCGCGTGCACGACCGCTACACCTGGGAGAGCACAGCCCGTCAGTTCGAGCGGATTCTGGTCGGACTGGTGAGCGATCCACCCCATCCGCCACCCCCGAAGGGTCTGCCCATCCATCGCTATTTCCTGCAGCCGACTCCTGGGAACGACATCCCGCTGGAGGAGCTGGCCGAGCTGTATTTCAGAGGAGAAAACGACTCGTGACGTGGCCGATTCCCGAAGGAGACATTGACGTCCTGTCGGTGGGCGAGGCATTGGTTGACTTCATCTCCATCGAGGCGGTGGACCAGGTGGAACAGGCCAGTGGGTTTCGCCGCTATCTGGGCGGCTCGGTGACCAACCTGGCAGCCAACGTGGTACGACTGGGGGGCAGGGCAGCGGTGGCAACCCGGGTCGGCGACGACGCCTTCGGACGGTTCGTGCGGCGGGAGATGGAACGGCAGGGGGTCATCACCGATTACGTGAAAACGGATGCCACAGCGCACACCACCCTGGTCTTTGTCACCCGCAGCACGACCACCGCCGCCTTTGTCATCTATCGGGGTAGTGACGCCCACCTGTCGCCGGAAGACGTGCCGCAGGCAGCCATTGAGCGGGCCAAAGTGGTGCACACTTCGGCCTTTGCCCTGTCCCAGGAACCCAGTCGGACTGCTGTGCTGGACACGCTGCGCCGGGCCCGTACCCGAGGCTGCCTGATCTCCCTCGAACCCAATTACCATCCCAGCCTGTGGGACGCCGATGGGCAAAGGTCTCCGACCGAGCCCGCCGAGGTGTTGGCCGAGGCTTGCCAATACGTGGACGTCGCCAAGCCGTCCCGAGACGACTGTCGGCGGCTGTTTGGTACGGACCTCTTGCTCTCCGACTGTGCGCAACGCTTCCACGATTGGGGTGTTGGAAAAGTGATCCTGACCCAGGGGGCGCAAGGCATCTCCATTTACGAAGAGGAGCGATTACGGCACGTGAAATCGCGGGAAGTACCGGTCACCGATGCCACTGGCGCGGGCGATGCCTTCTGGTCCGGATTTCTGGTGGCCATCTTGGACGGTTGCTCGCTGTACGAAGCGGTGCTCTTTGGCCGTGAGGTGGCCGAGATCAAATTGAGGACAGTAGGCCCCATCGACGGCACCCTCGACAGGGAGGCCATTTATGCTTTCAACGGTCATAAAGTTTGATTTTCACAATTCGGCGAGGAGGGCTAGCCCGTCCTGGAATCGCCCTGCACGAAGGCCACGAAAGGCGCAAAATACGGTAGTGGTTACATTTGACTGACGGCACATTGGAGATTATAGTTGTGGATGAATAACTTCAGCGCTGCCTCGTGGAACTTGTCGGACTTAGAGATAGAAAGCCGCATAGGTTTCGCGACCATCAGCGTAAACTTAAGCTCTGAGCCCCGTCCCCGGGGCGGCCCGAGGACGGGCCTTCGAGCCTTAAGTTTATGGGAATGGGTTCGCGACCTGGCGGCTTTTTTCTTTGAGCGGCTCACTGGATAGCCTGCCGCACGCGCTTGGACAGGGCGCCGAACTCTGCACTGTACAGCATCTCCAAGCGACGAGGGCGTGGCAGAGGAACGGCGACCGTTGCCTTGATGCACCCCGGCCGAGAGCTCATGACCAGGATCCGGTCGGCCAGGAACAGGGCTTCCTGGATGTCGTGCGTCACCATGACCACTGTCTTCCGCTTTGCCTCCCAGATGCGCAGCAGCTCCAGGTTCATGTTCTCGCGGGTCAGGGCATCCAGCGCGCCAAAGGGCTCGTCCAGGAGCAGGATGGCCGGATCGTGGATCAGGGCTCGAGCGATAGCCACCCGTTGCTCCATCCCTCCGGAGAGTTCATGAGGGTAAGCGTCCTCGAAGCCCTCCAGCCCCACCAGCTTCAGGAGCTCCCCAGCCCTCTGATTTGCCTCCTCAGCCTTCAGTCCCTTGATCTCCAGCGGCAGGGTGACATTCCTGAGGACAGTGCGCCAGGGCATGAGGTTGGCCTTCTGGAAGACGAAGCCGATCTGGCGACGGGGAGCAGTCAGCAGCTCTTCTCCCAGGTAGACCCTGCCCCTGGTGGGCCTCACCAGGCCGCCCAGAACCCGCAGCAAGGTTGACTTACCGCAGCCCGATGGCCCTACAATGCACAGGAACTCCCCGTCGCTAACTTGCAGGGAAACCCTTTCCAGGGCCTCCAGCGAACCCTGCTGCCCAAGATAGGTCACGGTTATCTCGTCGGCCACTAAAACGGG
>CAZQDO010000148.1:0-12131 GCA_964592085.1 uncultured Anaerolineae bacterium
CCGAACTTGTCCTGAGCTTGCCGAAGGATTGCCAGGCGTGGGAGCCTGGCCTGCTAGTTTCGCAACGAGAACTACTCTAGTAGTCAATCATAAGAGACCCGGCGACACTGCGTTCAGCTTTTACCAGCTTGCACAGGTCGCCGGGTCTCGGGCAGCAACAGCAGATCCGTATTGGCCAGGTCTACTGTAACGGACTAACAGCCATCCCCGCCTTCTCCATCAACTGGCGCAGCTTGACACGATCTGCTTCATCCGGTCTTTCCATCGGTGTGCGCTCGACCCCCATCGGTCGCCCCGCAATTCGTGCCATCTCCTTGATGAACTCAACCCACCTGCCGGAAGCCCTAAGGAAATGGTACAGGTCAATCCCTTTGGTCCAGATCTCATTAGCTCGCTCGAAGTCACCCCTCCTGCCCACATCCTCCAACTCAAGCGCATAGGCTGGGTCAGAGTTAGCAAACACCCCGTTGTGGCCGGAGATGCCCCATTGGTAGTCAACCGGTATCATCACTCTGTAGGTGTTCGTGTTGATGGCGAAACGGTCTCCTAGCCTATACAGAACCTCTCGCAGCTTGAGCATGTTTGGCGTGGTTTCTTTCAGAGCAACGATGTTGTCTATCTCGGCCAGGCGGGTGAGCAACTCTACTGAAAGGTCTTGCCCCGTCATACCTGGGTTGTTGTAGATCATTATGCCAAGATTCGTGGCATCGGCGAGCGTTTTGAAGTCCTCGACCACCACATCAGGGGGACAGGGAGGATGGCCTCCGTGATGATGAGTAGGCAGAGCCATCAGACAATCGGCGCCCGCCTCTTCAGCGTACTTGGCCAACTCGATGACCTGGCCCAAACCGGGCCGCTCCAGGCCAACACAGATTGGTACCCGTCCATCCGCTTCGTCCACCGTTATATCTATCAACTGTCTGTACTCGGCGTCGGAGAAGGCATACCCCTGGCTAACTGAACCGCCAATGGCCTGTGCGCCATAGCCATTCACGATCCCGCCTTCGATCATGAAGCGCATGTTTTCACGCACTGCTTCCTCGTCAAGCTCAGTCTCTGACTTGAACGGCGTGAAGAAGATGTTGATCACTCCGACCAACAACGGCTTGACCTCTTGAGGTGTTAGTTTCTTCTTTTTTGACATGGTGTTGCCTCCTTAGTGTGTCATTCATAGATTCGGAACAGTGCCCCCGCTCGTTAGCAGGCGCTATCAGGCTTATCGTTAGGCTCAGTCTGGCGGACCGTAGGCCATCCCTGCCTTCTTCATCAACTCGCGCAGCTTGAGGCGCTCTTCCTCGGTCGGTCTCTGCAACGGCAAGCGCTCATAGTCTCCCATCGGTTGCCCTACGATTCGCACCATCTCCTTGCCGTAAGCCGTTGCCTTGTACATGCCCTTTGTAAAGACGAAGTTGCAGTAGTCAAGCATGTTTGTCCACAGCTCATTATTTTGCTCAAAGTCACCGCTCATGTCCATATCTTCGATTCGAAGTGCAAAGGCAGGGTCGGCATTGGCAAAGAAGTTGTTATGGCCAACCACGCCGATCTGGTAGTCGAACGGCATCATCCACCTATAGGTGTTCGCGTTGATGGTGAAGCGATCTCCTAGCCTGTATGCAGCTTCTCGAAGCTTGTACATGTTTTGTGTGGTTTCTTTGAGGGCCACGATGTTCTCTATCTCTGCTAACCGGGTAAGCGCCTCCACTGAAAGGTCTTTCCCAGTTACTCCTGGGTTGTCGTAAATCATTATGCCGATGTTTGTGGCATCGGCGATGGTCTTGAAGTGCTCGTATACCAGGTCATCGGGGGGATTCGAGTAGTAGTGAGGAGAGAGAATCATCATAGCGTCGGCGCCGGCTTCTTCGGCGTACCGGGCCAGCTCAATGACAGGCTCGGTGGCTGGACGAACGCACCCCACACAGATCGGCACCCTTCCGGCTGCCTCGTCCACTACAATGTCTATCAGTTGCCTATACTCATCGTCCGACAGGGAGAACCCCTCGCCATTGGATCCACCAATGACCTGAACCCCTCGTCCCGTGACAATCCCTCCCTCGATCATGAAGCGGGTGTTGTCTCGCAGCGCCTCCTCGTCAATCTCCGTAGCTGACTTGAACGGTGTGAATTGAATGTTGATCACTCCGGCCAGCAATGGCTTTACCTCTTGTGGCGTTAATCCTTGCTTTGACATAGTTTCAACTCCTTATCTATTCTGTATTCGTGTGAATCCGTTCTTGTCTTGTATGTGCGTTAGTTTATGTTTTCATATAGTTTTGCTCCTCCCCTTTCCTGGCATATTCTTGAAAACCATCACATCTTTCTACATACGTGCTTCCGGCTCTTTGGGAATTGGCATGGATAGCAAGCTGGAGTCCCCAACTTGTTGGGGTTTGCCACGCCGCACCCCCAACAAATTGGGGACTCCGATACGTGACCCTGCGGAATCCCAAAGAGCCGCGCTTCCTTTCGCACACCCACTCCTGGTGCTTGAGTGTGCTATCTCTACGATATCGTGTGGCAGGCCAACCAGTGGCCTGCCTCAACTTCGTGCCATTCCGGAACGGCTTCAGCACAAGCTTTAGAGGCCGATGGACAGCGGGGGTGGAAGCGGCATCCGCCCGGCGGATCTATCGCGCTGGGAACGTCACCGGTTAAGACAATGCGTTGACGTTTCCGCTCTTGCTTGGGATTGGGTACTGGCACCGCCGAAATAAGCGATTGGGTGTAGGGATGCAAGGGGTTTTCGAACAATGTGTCCTTCGGCGCCATTTCCGTCAACCGTCCCAGGTACATCACAGCCACCCGGTCGCTGATGTGTCTTACGACGCTCAGGTCGTGCGCAATGAACAAATACGTCAGCCCGTGCTCTTCCTGTAGATCTTCCAGCAGATTGATGATCTGCGCCTGGATGGATACGTCCAGAGCTGAAATAGGTTCATCACACACGATGAATTCCGGTTCACACGCCAATGCCCGCGCGATGCAGATGCGCTGCCTCTGACCTCCGGAGAACTCGTGCGGGTAACGCTGCGCATACTTCGGTTTCAAACCAACATTTCGTAAGAGCTCGGCGACTCTCCCTTGAATCCTCTGTTTGGGCACCAGATTGTGCACGGCAATCGGCTCGGCAATCGCCGCGCCGACGGTCATGCGCGGGCTCAGCGTTGAATACGGGTCTTGGAAAATGATCTGCATTTTGTGGCGCATCGGCCGCAACTGCTTTTCCCTTAACTGGGTCAGGTCAATGTCTCGATAGGTCACTTTGCCCGCTGTAGGCCGGTAGAGCTGCAGCATCGTGAGTCCGGCAGTTGATTTGCCGCACCCCGTTTCGCCTACCAGGCCAAGGGTCTCCCCCTCACGGATATCGAACGAAACCCCATCCAATGCGTGCACCGTAGCCTCAGTTTCCCCAAAAGCCCCTATCCGGACAGGAAAGTGTTTCGTGAGGTTCTCCGCCCGCACGAGAGCTGGCGACTGTACTTTGCTCATGCTTGTTTCCTCTTCCTCCCTACCTATTTGGCAATAAAAGAACGAAGGGCAGCCCCAGCAAGGTGATGACGGCACTGGCGACGAACGCCATGCGCAGCCCGAGCAGGTCCCCCATCGCCCCCAGCACCACGACCACCACCGAGCCGAGGACGAAACCCAGCGACCCGTAAACGCCGTTGGCCAGGGCCCGATTCTCTGGAAAGCTCTCTTGCACCAGGGCCATCATGACGGGAGTGACGGACAGGGCAGAGAAACCCAGCAGTAGCAGGAGCGGTAACTGGAGCCAACCGTCGCTTGTCAGAAAGACAAACATAAGGAGCGGTGCGGTCAGCATAGAGATAGAGAGAACCAGACGGCGACCCAGCCGGTCGCTCATCGCGCCCCCCAGCAGCGCGCCCACCACACCTCCTGCTTCCAGTAGCGAGAGGGAGGCACCGGCGAACCAGAGGTTGGCGCCCTCCTCGCTTAGGAAGATGGGCAGGAAGGTGTTCAGCGACCGGACCATGAAAGCACGCGCCACGACGATGCCTGCCAGCGGTGCCAGAAGCGGCCCCATGCTCCGCAACGCCTGTCGCCAGGGCAGCCCCTGACCGGCATTGGTGGGCTGCGTCGACACATCCTTGAGACGAACATAGAGAAGGGCTGAGGCCAGGAAGCCGCCGATCATCAGCCAGGGCGTGCCTTCCAGGCCCAGCAGGCGGACGGCACTGACGACAACGATGGGCCCCAGGGTGCGGCCCAACTCGCCGCCGACCATCCAGAACCCCATGCCCCGGCCCAGGCTCCGGCCCGACAGGTTGCCGGCGATCACCGGCCCCACGGCGTGCAGGCTGGCCGAACTGAGGCCGGCCACCATCAAAAGCAAGGCCAGCACCCCGTAGCCCGGCGCCACCCCTAGCAGGCTCATCACCACACCGGTCACCGTGGGGGCCAGGATGACGAGGTAGCGCAGGCTGACCCGGTCGGCCAGGTGGCCGATGAAGGGCTGGAGCAGCGATGGCCACTGCATGAACACCGACAGCAACCCGGCCTCGGTCTTGAGCAGGGCCAGGTTAGCGATGAAGGCCGGCAGAAGAGGGGACAGGAAAGCGGTGTAGGTGTCGTGCACCGCGTGCCCGGCAGTGATGGTGAGCAGGCCATCGGTCTGAAATCGGTCAGCTTCAGCGGTTCGGGCCGCGGTCAAGGCCCTGGCTTTCGAGGTGCTTTTGGTGAAATCGCCTACGGTCGGCACGATGGCCTCACAGGGCCTTTTGGCGTTCCAGTCGCCAGACACTTTCATCAAGAACTCCTATCGCGAATGTCGATCCAACACGCTATTCGATGCCGTGAGTCATCTACGCCAGGTGCAGGCCTGAGAGCAGGATTCTCAGTTCGGCATTTATCTATTGCATATTTGCAGCGGGGGAAAAAGGGGCAGAAGTCTGGACGGGCTATCAAATCTGGTGGAGCCCCGCGGATAGAAGTCAGGCGGCGTTGCCCCGTTTCACTAATGCTCGGTAGCGCACCCAGCAGTCCTACAGTATAGGGGTGGCGGGGGTCATCATAAAGATCATCCACAGCAGCCTCTTCCACCACGAAGCCAGCGTACATCACTACCACCCGGTCGGCCAGTCCTGCGATCACGCTGAGATCGTGGGTGATCCAGATAATCGCCGTCCCCAGTTCGTCACGCAGTTCTTTCACCAGCTCCATGATCTGAGCCTGGATGGTGACGTCCAGGGCCGTGGTCGGCTCGTCTGCAATCAGCACGTCTGGCTGGCAGGCCAATGCCATGGCAATCATCACCCGCTGGCGCATCCCTCCCGACAATTGATGGGGATATTCTTTCAAGCGGTCTTGAGCATCAGCAATACCCACCATGTCCAGAAGCTCAGCACTTCGCTGCAAAGCCTGGGCCATGCTCATCTCTCGGTGGTATACCAATGGTTCGGACATCTGCACGCCGATATTTACCACCGGATTGAGCGATGTCATGGGGTCCTGAAAGATCATCGCGATTTGGGCCCCGCGCACCGCGCGCAATTCATGGCGATCCATCTGCAGCAGGTCTTGACCTTTGAACAATGCCTGTCCGTTTTCGATGCGCGCTGCTGGCGGCAAGAGCCGCAGTATGCTGAGCATGGTCACGCTCTTGCCGCAACCGCTCTCACCGACCACACCAAGTGTCTCGGACCCCTGCAATTGAAACGACACGCCGTTGATGGCATGCACGTAACCTTTACGAACTTTGAAACGGGTCTCCAGGTCTTTTACGTCCAACAAAGCTGTCATGGTTGTTCTTGCCTTTGCTAATGGATGCTGAGGTGAAGGAAAGCAAGCCGTCGCTCATGCCGGCACCAACCGGCCTTACTCCCACTGGCGTGGATTCAGCGCGTCGTTTAGTCCGTCACCCAGGAAGTTGAAGGCTACCGTGATAATGCCTAATACTCCGGCGGGAGCTATCAGCAAGTGGGGGTAAGAAGTGTACAGACGCAAACCCTCTTTGATCATGTTGCCCCAGCTAGGGATGGGCGGATTCACGCCGACCCCTAAGAAGCTCAACGCAGACTCCAGTACCATCGCTCCCCCCAAGCCCGCGCTCAGCCTCACAATGACTGGTCCCGACGCGTTGGGGATGATGTAGCGCAACAGGATTCTGCGCGTCGGGAGGCCGAGGGCGCGAGCGGCCAGGACGTAGTTTCTAGTCCGGATGCTCAGAATTTGTCCCCGGATAAGCCGCGCGTACGAAGGCCACTGAATCAACGCCAACGCACCAAACACCAGCACAAAGTCCACCCACATTGTTTTCCGAAAGAATGTATTGTGCGTTGCCAGGTACATATCCTCCATCCAGTACGTCAGCGGTCGCTTCAAAGAGACGTTGATCACGATAGCCAACAGCAGGCTGGGAATAGACATTACCATATCTATTAGCCACATGATAAACGAATCGACCTTGCCACCGGCATAGCCGGCCACGGCTCCCACCACGATCCCGATAGACAGGCTCACGCCGGTGACAGCAAACGCTACTATCACGGCGTTTCGTGCCCCGTAGATGACCCGACTGAGCACATCGCGCCCCAGGTCATCGGTGCCCATCCAGTGTGTCGACGATGGCGGCTGCTTCAGGGCCGACATGTCCTGGGACAGGTAGTCATATGGGGTAATATAGGGGCCAATAACCGCAGTGAGCAATAGCAGAAGGATGATAACCATAGCTACAACGGCGAGCTTATTTGCTGCCAGGCGATCAAACGCGTCGCGCCACAAGGTGGGATGTCCGGCTTCTGCCAATCCTCCGGCACCCGACGTGGGTGGTAGTACAGCGCCTGAGGTAACGTCGTGCTTGCTCATTCCTCGGCTCCTCTCTGAGCCTGGCCGGCGCGGGGATCCAACACAGGATAAATGATGTCAACAAACAGATTTGAAATCATCACCAGAAATGCCCCGATGAGTGTGATGGCCAGGATGACCGGATAATCTACGTCGGTCGTGCTAGTGACAGTTAGGCGGCCCAGGCCAGGCACGCCGAACACCGTCTCCACCAACATAGCGCCGTTTACCATTGTTATCATGATCAGACCCAATTGGGTCACAACCGGGGTCAGCACGGGTCGCAACACGTGGCGAAAAACGACGACACGTTCGGGAATGCCCTTGGCGCGCGCGGTGCGGATGTAGTCCTCAGATAACACCTCCAGCACGGCAGCGCGGGTCAGGCGAATAACAACCGCCAGCGGACCGAGAGCTAGGACCAGCACCGGCAGAATCGCCCTGGTACTAAGAAGTCCATCCCACCCATATGGCACTTTCGTTACTTTCAGTCCCAGCACCAGAAACACTATCAACAAAGGGCCGATGACGTAAGACGGAACGGCGCGAATGAATAACGCCGTGCCCACAATGGCGTGGTCCACCCACGCGTTGTGGTGCAGCGCCGCGAGGGTCCCCAGCGGAATTCCCACCACCGCCAGGAGGAGAGTAGCCGCAACGCCCAACTGGAACGATACAGGCGCGGCTACAGCCACGCTGTCCGAGACGGCACGATCGGTGACCAGAGATCTGCCCATATCGCCCCGCACCAGGCGCCAAACATAGTCAACGAATTGCACCAGGAATGGGCGGTCCAGGCCAACTGCTTCCCGAATAGCCTCGATACGCTCTTCGTTGTAGACGACATCCCCCGGCGCTCTCAGAAATATCAGCTTGATTGGATCGCCAGCGCCATAGAAGGCCAGCGCATACACGACCAAAAGGATCAAGACAGCGGATGGGATCCAACGCCCAACGCGCAACAAGATATACCGACCCATTTGAGACCCCTCCAGATGACGAAGATCAATGCCACTCCGCGGCCCAGCAGGTCAAGGCCCAAGATAAAGAGCACGGGCAAGGAACAACCGATACCCGCCGTCCCTTGCCCGTGCGACAGGTCCTGCCTACCTCTCGATATAGACGTTCCAGGGCTCGATGATCTGGGCGTCGAAGTTCTTGATATAGTTCTTCACATGATCCTGCATTCCCTTCGCGTTCTTGTCGTACATCCACGGAATGTACATCCAATCCTCACGGAACAGCCGCTGTGCTTCCTGGGCTAACCTGATGCGGTCAGGATCGTCTGGACTCTTGGTGGATGCTTCCTCGAGCAAGCGGTCGATTTCGGGATTGTTGTAGCCATCCATCTTTCTGAGGGCATTGCCGGATTCGGAATGGATGGCTCCCATCAAGTATCCAACGGGGTCCAGAACGAATGTGGATACGTCGTCACGCTTGATTTGGATGTGCTCCTGATCCGGCCCGGAGAAGTCATCAAACTGAGTGTGCATCTCCACCGCCTCGATTCCCAGAACCTTCCGCCACGACTCGGCCATGTACTGGGCTGCGACCGTCTGCGCGCCCGGCCTGATGCCGACCATCATTAGCTTGGGGAGGTTCTCTGCACTGCCATACGAGGAAGCCGCCAAAGCGGCCTTCGCGCCCTCAGGATCGTACGGATAGGGTTCCCAGTCTGGATCAACGCCAGGGATATTACCGTGGAGAAGCTGATCGGCTTTGGAGGCCCCTTCATTCGGGAAGCATACTCTGTGCAGTTCATCCCGGTCGATGGCCATGATCAACGCCTTGCGGACATTGATATCGTTGGTCGGCTCTACCTTCACACTGAGCCAGAAGTGAAACCCCCTCAGGTTGGGGGGACCATCGCAATACCCTGAGTCCACCTTGGGGAACAGTTCCGGTGTGCACTCAGCGCCACCGTCCAGTTCATCGTTGAGTAGCATTGTGTTTAGCACTTCACTGTCTTCAACAGTCCGGTATGTGACCTTGTCGATGATCGGCCTCGAAACCCAGAAATTGGGGTTGCGTACGAGGACGAAATCTCCCGTGTCCAGGTTCATCGATTCGGGCACATAGGGACCACTTGTCACGACGCCGTTCTTGGGATGCCACCACTCGGGGACCTGTTCGCCGTCAGCCCCCCTGGCTTGCGATATCTTGACCGCGGGAACCAGAACCGATGCAAGCCTCTGGTGGTAGATTGGGTCAGGAGTCTTGAGGGTCACTTCTATGGTCCGTGCATCCTTGGCGACGAGGCCGGTCATCTCCTGGGCTTCCCCACTGATCACCTCGTCAAATCCCACAACTCCACCGAAGAACAGATCCGCACGCTGGCTCTTGGTCAGCGGGTGCGCAGACAAGTCCCAGGTGCCCTTCAGGTCCTCGGCCGTAATGGGGCTGCCATCTGAAAAAACAGCGTCGGGGTCTATCTTGAACGTCCACACCGTCATGTCGTCGTTGGAGCTCCACTCTTCAAAGACGTAAGGACGCAGTTCTCCCTCGGCATCGATATACATGGGATATGCCCACATGAGGCCGAGCCTCCCTCCACCCCAGTGGTCGCCTCCCCCCCGCAGGGGTGACCAATCCATGGTGAAGGTTCCTATCCCGATGCGCAACACCATCTCCTCTGACTCCTCGGGAGCCTTTTCGACCTCGACGGTGACCGGAACCTCCTTCTCGACTATCACCTCCTTCTCGACCTCGACAGTGACCGGAACCTCTTTCTCGACGATGACCTCCTTCTCGACCACCTCGGGGGTGGGCGTAGCGCAGGCGGTCACAACAAATAGCAGAGTTACCATCACGGTAACCCAAGATATTACCTTCTTCATTTCTTAATCCTCCTTAATTTTGAGATATCTGGAAGTTGCTAGAAACCGCTTTTTCCCCTGGAGATATTCGCTCTGTATGCACCTCCTTTCTCAAGCCGGGCTCGCGGCAAAGCTGGATTCACCTGAGACAGAATACATCAACGGGCCACAAACTTTCGATACAATGCCGCGATACAGGCGATTACAACGCGCGCTCGAAGATCCTTTCTATGTCTTCGGCTCCCATGGGACGAGGATTGTTCTTCAATAATCGCGTAACCTTGAGCGCTCCATCCACGAGCTCACTGATCTGTTCGGCTGAAATGCCGATATCACTCATGTGTTGTGGGATGCCAACGTCCTGAGACAATTGTCGGCAGGCTCGTGCACTCTCCGTGGCTGCGTCACGTAGTGACAGATGACCGATGGGTTGCCCCAGCATTTCCGCTACCTTAGCAAACTTCTCTAAATTGCCGAGCAGGTTGAATTCCATCACGTATGGCAGCAAGAGCGAGTTGGCAATGCCATGCGTTATCCTTTTCAACCCTTGCAGCGGATAGGCCAGAGCGTGGACAGCGTTGGTGCCGGAATTGGCCAGGGAAATCGCGGCGCAGAGACTACCCAACGCCATGCCTTCACGCGCCCTCAAACTTTGGCCATTGATCACCGCCTCGCGCAGGTTGGCCGAGATCAGGCGTATTGCCTCCAGGGCGAAAGGTTCCGATAGCACGGTAGCGTTGAGGCCGGTGTAAGACTCAACAGCATGACAAAGCGCGTCCATTCCGGTAGCCGCTGTAACCGATGGCGGGACTGAAAGCGTGAGAGCTGGATCCACCATGGCAACAGGTGTGACGATCAGAGGGCTGATCACTGCTTCCTTTGCCCTGCGAGAGGGCACGTAAAACAGCGCGTTTGGCGTGATCTCCGATCCTGTTCCAGCCGTCGTTGGCATCAAGATAGTGGGAACACCTCGTCGCTTAACAAGGTCATTTCCAAGGTAGTCTTCAACGGTACCTTCGTTCTTAAGCAGCATGGCTATGGCCTTGGCTGTGTCTAGCACACTTCCCCCGCCAAGCCCTATAACGACACCGCACTCGGCCTGGCGTGCATAGTCCAGACACGGCGACACACTATCTGTCGAAGGCTCAGCCTCCACGTCCACGTAGGATGTTGAGCTGATACCCGTCTTGTCTAGCCAACTCTCGATCTGGTCTACCAGTCCAGCTTTCTGAATACCGCGGTCGCTGATCACCAGAGCTCGCTTAGCCCCTAGTTTTCTCGCCTGTTCACCCACAGTTTCTGCGCAACCGCTACCAAAGATCACTGCCGAAGGGATTCTCAATATGGCCAGTTTTGTCATTGCAGCTCCTTAACTCGCTATCCTGATTTCGACACCACGAGCAGCTATCTCTTCCAGCTCTTTCTTCGCCGCAGATTTGTCCGTTACCAGATGATCGAATGATTCTATTGGCGCTACATGCCCCAAAGTGACTACCCCAATCTTAGAGCCATCGGCAACCACTGCGACTTTACTAGAGATTTCCATGGCTTTGCGTTTCAATGGAACGCGATCGAGGATTCGGTTAGTGACACCATGCTCCGCAGAAACGCCCCCAGCGCCGATAAAGGCCCTGTCACAACGGATATTGTATATCCGTAAAGCTTCCAGGGTCAGCGGGCCGGCGAAGCTTTGCGACTCCACGTGCAATTCTCCGCCTACCACAATCGTCAAGATGTGCTTGCTGCCGGAAAGAGCACTGGCTATGTTAAGGCCACAGGTTACTACAGTTAGATTCTGCCGATCAAGCAAATACGGCACGATAAACTGAGTTGTCGTGCCGCCATCAATAAAAATGACCTCACCATCCCGGACCAATTCTGCTGCCGTCCGGCCGACGAGGTCTTTTTCTTCTTTGTGAGATATTTGCCTTAGCTCAAACGGTGGCTCAATCTGTGCCAGGGTTTCTAAGATCGCTCCACCATGAATCCGTCGAACCACACCCTGGGCCTCCAGTTCATCCAGGTCCCGACGGATGGTTGACTCATGAACATTTGTCCGTTCGGCCAGGTCTCGCACCATGGCCATGGGCTCTTCTTTCAGTATGTCCAAGATGCGTATGTGTCGTGGTCTGTTAATCATAGCTAAGCAATCCTCCCAATAGAATCTTTCAGCACCCATGGTACAAGCCGCATATTTGCGGCATTGCTTATCGTTACGCGCACTTGGTTGATTGCAAGCATCTACGCTTATATTATACCAAAAATATGCTCGCTTGTCAAGTAGCAATACGCGAATCCTACGTGTTTTCGCTTGACTGCAAGCACTTTCTAGTGTATAATAATAGTGTAAATCTGATTTGACCATGCCACAATATTGGATACAATATCAGGGGTTACTCCCTTTGGGGCGGGGCTACACTAGCCTGGTTGAGAGCTAAGCTAGTTCTTGTTGCGAAACCAGCAGGCCAGGCTCCCACGCCTGGCAATCCTTCGGCAAGCTCAGGACAAGTTCGG
>CAZQDO010000149.1:0-860 GCA_964592085.1 uncultured Anaerolineae bacterium
CCGATTCGCGGGCGTGGGAGCCCGCGCTGCTTCAGAATTTCCATCTACTGAGTCTACCAATCTACCGATCTACCAACCCAAGACGATACTTCCTGTCGTACAGCGTTTCGTCGTACGCAGCCCTTCTCCCGGGACAGTTCTCCCTTGGGCACAGTTGGCAACTGGCAAAGTCCACTTCTGCGGGAAACGATATCCCTGAAACGGACTTGAGCGGAACCATGATGAGGCTTTGCTTCAGGTGAACCCCGATGGCGTCCTCTGGATTGCCGAGGAGCGCGAACAACTGTCGCTGCTCTCGGAGCGGCCAGTCTGTGAGGGAGCCGGGGTTCATTCTCGACATACGCCCAGGGCGAAAGCGATCTTGCAGGTGCTCGCCCAGCGTCTTCATCGCGGTACGTAAAGCCATCTCCTTGATCGTGTCCACCCAGTAGCGTAGTAGCATATCGTCTATCGAGCTCGACCACTCATCCAGTTCCGTCCCGCACGTAGCTACGTAAGGGAAAACACGATGCGCCTGCTCCAGGTTGACTCGAAGTATACGACTGGTCAGCGTGATCCCGTCCACAATGACAAAATCCTCACCTCTGGATTCAATGAACGCGACCTTGTAGACGACCTTGGGTTTGGCAATGACCTGGGCGTCGCTGGCGATGCGTCGGAGCTCTCTGGCAGAGGAGCTTCCCGTGTTTACGTGAAGCTTCTTCATGAGGGAATCCAGCTTTATGTGAAATGGAATATCGTCTAATATGACCGCTCTTTCTGCCATTGTGATCTCCTCAAGCCTCAAAACGACTGATGTTCTGTCCGCGCGATGATCTCATTCTGCAATGCCTCACCGAGATCGCAGAAGTAATCGCTAT
>CAZQDO010000149.1:870-12119 GCA_964592085.1 uncultured Anaerolineae bacterium
CGCACGATGAGGTCCCGATATTGCTCAGGGTGCTCTTGCGCGGCACGCAGCGTGGCCGCGTCTACGACGTTGAACTGGATGTGGTGGCCGTCCAGCCTGAAGTAGGTTCGGATCAGTCGAATGAACTTGTCCAGGCCCTCCTCGTCCCGCAGCAACTGCGGCGTGAACTTCTGATTGAGCAGCGTGCCGCCAGTGCGGACGTGATCCATCTTGGCCACCGACTTGACCACCGCCGTCGGGCCGCGCCGATCCGCGCCCTGCACTGGCGAGATGCCTTCGGAAAGCGGCGTCCCCGCCTTCCGACCGTCGGGCGTGGCCCCGATGACCGAGCCGAAGTAGACGTGCACCGTCGTTGGCAGTAGATTGATGTGATAGGAGCCGCCCTTCGTATTCGGGCGGTCGTCCACGGCGTCGAAGTAGGCTTCGAACACTTTCACCATCACCGCATCGGCATAGTCGTCGTCGTTGCCATACCTCGGCGTCCGATTCAGCAACATCTGGCGCATCCTCTCGCGGCCCTCGAAATCATCCCCCAGAGCAGCCAGCAGTTCCTCCATCGTCAAGGTCTTCTGGTCGAAGACGTGATACCTAATAGCCGTCAAAGCGTCGGTCATGGTGCCCACCCCTACGCCCTGAATGTAGGTCGTGTTATAACGCGCGCCGCCGTCGTGGTAGTCTTTGCCCGTGGCGATGCAATCGTCAATCAGCAGCGAGAGGAAAGGCACTGGCATGTACCGGGCATAGAGCCGCTCAATGACGTTGTTCCCACGGATCTTGATATCCACGAAGTGGCGAAGCTGCTTTTGATAAGCCTCAAACAGTTCCTCGAAGGTCTGGATCTGCGTGGGGTCTCCCGTCTCCAGGCCGATCTTCTGGCCGGTCCGCGGATCAACGCCGTTGTTGAGCGTGATCTCCAGCACTTTGGGCATGTTGAGGTAGCCTGTCAAGATGTAACATTCCTTCCCGAAGGCCCCGGTCTCCACACAGCCACTGGTGCCGCCGCCCCGCGCATCCACCACAGATTTGCCTTGCCGAATCAACTCCTGGACGATGGCGTCGCTGTTGAACACCGAAGGCTTGCCGATGCCCGTGCGGATGACTTTCGCCGCGTATTTGAGGAACCGGTCGGGGCTCTTCTTGCTGACCTGGATGGAGGGGTTGGGCTGCACCAGCCGCATCTCCTTGATGATGTCCAACATCAGGTAAGTCAGCTCATTGACCCCGTCGGAGCCATCCGCTTTCAGGCCACCCAGGTTGATCTGGACAAAATCGGTGTAGGTGCTACTCTCCTGAGCCGTGACGCCCACTTTAGGCGGCGCGGGCTGGTTGTTGAACTTGATCCACAGGCATTGGAGCAGTTCCTGGGCCTGCTCGCGGGTGAGCGTCCCCTCTTCCAATCCTCTCCGGTAGAAGCGATAGAGGTGCTGATCCAGGTGCCCAGGGCAGAAGGCGTCCCACGGGTTCAACTCTGTGGTCACGCCGAGGTGGACGAACCAGTAGGTTTGCAGCGCCTCCCAGAAGTCCCTCGGCGGGTGGGCCGGGACGTGCGTGCAGACCTCGGCGATGCGCTCCAGTTCCTGCTTCCGCTGGAGATCCGTCTCCTGCTGCGCCAGTTCTCGCGCCCCCTCGGCGTGGCGCTCCGCGAAGCGGATCAAGGCGTCGGCGCAGATGTGCATCGCTTTGAGCTCTTCCTGCTTGGCGTAAGCTTGCGGGTCGTTGAAGTAATCCAGGTGATCCAGACTATGCTGAATATCGCGTTTGAAGTCAAGGAACCCCTTGTGGTAGATTTTGTCGTCCAGGACGGTGTGGCCGGGCGAGCGCTGCTCCATGAACTCGGTGAAGATGCCAGCTTCGTACGCGGCCTTCCACTCCTCCGTCATTTCCTGGAAGATATGGTCCCGGATGGTCCTACCTCGCCAGAAAGGGATGATGGTCTGTTCGTAGACCTGTCGGGTGTCTTCGCTGGCGGCAAAGGCGATTTTTTCCCGCGAGTCCAGGATGTCCAGATCCTGCAGGCTATGACAGCACAGCTCCGGGTAGGTCGGTGCGGCTTTGGGGGCCGGCCCTTTCTCGCCCACGATCAGCTCGCCCTGGTTGATGCAGACCGTCTTGTGCTCCATAAGATACTTGAAAGCCAGGGCGCGAAACACGGGCGCCGACACCGACCCCGTGTTTTGCTTGTAGAATTCGGTCAGCAATTTTGCCCGCTCGCTGGAGAGAGTGGGCGTCGCGTCTATACTTTGTTGCCTCAGATGGGCCACTCGTTCAGTCATCGTCATATCATTGACCTCCTGCAACAAGTGTGTCATTTACCCTCCCGCTGGTTGCGGCGAGCGATCCTTTCGGCCAGACACGGCTCAATCCTGCGGGAGGGCAAGTAATGCCTTTCGCTCTAGGATTTCACTCGCAAGCCAAAGCCTCTCAGAATTTCGGCTATCTCGGCGATTCTCTCTGCGGATGGGGGAGACGTCTCGGGCAGCGCGCAGGTCTTGCCCAGCCGACGATACTTGTCTCCCCCGATTTGATGATACGGCAAAATGTCCACTCGCTCCAAATGGGGCAAGGCGGCCGCGAACGTCCCCGCTCGCCGGATGTTCTCCTCATCGTCGTTGATTCCGGGGATGATGGGTAAACGGAGGACAATATCGTGTTCCTGTCGCGAAAGCTCCTGCAAGTTTTCCAGGATTGGCTCATTGGACACACCCGTACACTCTCGGTGCCTCGCGTCATCCAGTAACTTGAGATCGTACAGGAACAAGTCCACGTACTCCCGGACGCTGTCCAGAATTTTCCAGGCAGAAAAGCCGCAGGTGTCCAAAGCAGTGTGGATCTCCTTTGCCTTGCAGGCCCGAAGCAACGCCAGCAGGAAGTCTGGCTGAGACAGTGGCTCGCCACCAGAGAAGGTCACGCCGCCACCGGATTCGTCGTAGAAGGCAACGTCGCGTTCGATCTCTTCCATGACCTGGGCCACCGTCATCTCGCGGCCTACGATCTCCAGCGCTCCGGCGTAGCAGGTCTCAACACAGTCCCCGCAGAGCGTGCATTTCCCTCCGTCAATGGACAGCACATCACCATCCCTGGAGAGAGCGCCTACGGCACAGGCTGTCAGGCAATCGTCACAGTGAATGCACAGGTTCTCGCGGAACATCAATTCCGGTTTCAGGGCCTGACCCTCAGGGTTGTGGCACCACCAGCAACTCAATGGACATCCCTTAAGAAAAACCGTGGTGCGAATCCCAGGGCCATCGTGGATGGAGAATTTCTTTACGTCAAAAACGATCCCCTTGCTCGACAGTCTACTTCGCCTCCACGTAAGGCTCAAAGGCCCGTCCCCGGGCCGCCCCGGGGACGGGGCTCAGAGCTTAAGTTGACACTAATGCTCTGGCCTCATCGGGCAAGGGCCTGGGAACGTGGGTCTCCAGTATTTCCCCCACTTTCCCATTGGCCCTATTGCCCAGCCCCTACAACGCCGCCCTGATCTGACGTTGAAAACCAGCAATGTGTTGTCGCATGACTGCTTCTGCCTGCGCCCCATCTCTGGCCTTCAATGCCGGGATGATCTCTCGGTGCGTCGCAATCTCTCCCCGCAAGTCCGCGAGGCGATCCACGACGAGATACCAAAGGCGCAAACTCGGAGCATAGAGACGATCCAAAGCCTCGGCCAAGAACTCGTTGCCCGCAGCCTGATATAGCAAGGCATGAAAGCGTTCATCAATAATCATAAAAGTCTCAATATCCGCGTTCTGTGCCTGCGCCAGCTCCTGGAGTACAGCTTCCATCTCGGCGATTTGCTCGTCAGTGATCCGCTCAGCCGCCAGCCGAGCACAGAACCCCTCCAGAAGCATCCGCACCTCGAAAATCTTCTGCAAGTCGGTGATGTGGATATTGGCCACGAATATCCCTCGCCGGGGGACGACGTTCACCAGGCCCTCGGCAGCAAGCCGCTGCAATGCCTCGCGGATGGGAGTGCGCCCCAATTCGAGCTCTTCCATCAGAGTTTGTTCGTTGATCAGCGAAGAGGGTGGAAGTTCCAGGGTGATGATCTTCTCTTTGATTAGTCGGTAAGCTTTCTCACTGAGTCGCACAGGTATTCCCTGTCAATTGCAGAACGTGAGGGGTGAGTAAAGAGGAAGGCCCTTGACATATTGGTGATATATCACCAATACATTCAGATTGTACTATGCCTTGCCGGATTTGTCAAGCCCCCAGTTTGGCGTGCTCCATCTCACGATGAAAACGTTCCGCCGGGGCTGCCTCATCGCACGCGACGTCAGACCAGCAAACCACCTTGACTACCCGTTTCTGCAAACGCCTCATCCAGAATATGAACCGCTTCGTCCACGTCGGCCCTGGAGACATTGAGCGGTGGAGCGATGCGGATGACGTTGCCGTACAGGCCACCCTTTCCGATGAGCAAGCCCCGACGCTTGGTGGCCTCGAACACCCGGAGGATCTCCTCGGTAGCCGGCTCCTTCCCCCCGCGGACGAGCTCCACGCCCTGTATCAGGCCCATCCCGCGCACATCCCCGATCAGTGGATACTTCTCTTCTAGCTCCTCCAACTTCTTTCGCAGGTAGTTGCCTACCACGTGGGCGTTGCCGAGCACGTTCTCTTCTTCCATCACCTCTATCGTAGCCTGAGCAGCGGCACAGGCTACGGGGTTCCCCCCGAAAGTGGAAATGCTCAATCCCTGAAAGCTATCGGCTATCTCGGCGGTGGCGACTGTGACGCCCATCGGCGTCCCGTTGGCGATGCCCTTGGCGCAGGTGATGATGTCCGGCTCCACGTCCCAGTGCTCGATGCCGAACCACTTCTCACCCGTCCGCCCGAAGCCTGTCTGCACCTCGTCGCTGATGAAAAGCCCTCCGTACCTGCGCACGATGTCCGCCACGATAGGGAAGTACTCAGGCGGTGGGGTGATAAAGCCACCCACGCCCTGGATAGGCTCAGCGATGAAGGCCGCCACTCGACCAGAGGTCGTAGTTCGGATCAGTTCTTCGACATCGTAGGCACACTCCAGGTCGCAGTCCGGGTATTCGCGGTTGAACGCGCAGCGGTAGCAGTAAGCATTGTGGGCATGCTTGATGCCCAGGATTTGCGTGCCACCGATGCGCCAGCTAGCGTGCCCGGTCAGCGTCATGCTCAGAGCCGAGCGCCCACTGTAGCCGTGGCGCAAGGCAATGACCTCCTGGGAATCCGTGTAAACCTTAGCCAGCATGACGGCCATCTCGTTGGCCTCCGTGCCGCTGTTGGTGAAGAAGCTCTTCTGCAGCTTTCCCGGCGCGATCTGAGCCAGTTTTTCGGCCAGATCCACCATGTTGGCGTGAGGATAGAGGGTAGAAGTATGTTGCAAGGTGCGGACCTGTTTGCAGATCCGCTCCGTAACCTTAGGATGACAGTGGCCCACACTGACGACCAGGATACCACCAAAGAAGTCTAGATACCTCTTGCCATCCACGCCGTAAAGATATTGCCCCTCCCCTCGTTCGAAAGGTAAGGGCTCTTCGTAGTAGGTGATGACGCTGGGAAAAACGTATTGCCTTTGCTTGTTCAGGATGTCCTGGACGTTCATTGACCGCTCCTTTGCACTATGATGTTTCCACTGCTGACTGTCGCAGTGCCGCGATGGCGATGTCACTCCCCGCACAGCCCATTCATTCATGCGCTATGACGACTTATCACTACCCACATCTCAGCACGAGCTGGCTCACTGCGGTGTCAATGTGCCAACGAAAAGACCTTCCACAAGTACCGTACCTTCCCCTTTAGAAAGGCCGTCGTGATACCCCGCTGCCTCACAGCCTGTCCACGTAGCTCTTGCCCTCTTTCATCACCAATACCAGGCGCGATTGGTCTTGCAGGATGCTGATGTCATCCAGGGGATTGCCGTCCACCACCAGCAAATCGGCCAGCTTGCCCGGTTTCAATGTGCCAACCTTGTCGTCCACACGACATGCCTCAGCGGAGGTCTTGGTGGCGGCGATGATGGCCTGCATGGGCGTGAAGCCGTAATGCACCATGTACTCCAACTCGCGGGCGTTCTTGCCGTGCATCACATCGTCAATCGCGTCCGTGCCCACCGCGATCTTGACGCCGGCCTCCGCAGCCCGTTGGAAGCTGGCAGCGTGAGTGTGCCTGACCTTTTCTACCTTGGCCACGGACACGGGCGGGAGGCCCATCTCCTCTCCTCGTTCCACCAGCTCTTCCATCGTGAACAAAGTCGGAACCAGGTAGGTGCCCGTGTCGAGGAGCATCTCAATGCCTTCGTCGTCCAACATGCTGCCATGTTCGACCGTCCACACCCCGGCTCGAATGGCATTCTTAATCCCCTGCGTCCCCTCCGCGTGGGCCATGACCGCCTTGCCGCGCGCCGATGCTTCGTACACCATGGCCTTCAGCTCTTCGAGGGTCCACTCGGTGTACTCAGGAGAATCGGCGGGAGACGCGACGCCACCCGTGGCACAGATTTTGATGAAGTCGAACCCCTGGCGGAGCACCCTACGCGCCGCCTTCTGCACGTCAGGTACTCCGTCGCACATCCTGACACCGAAGAAAGGCAACTCCATGTCACAGGGGTAGTACTCATCAAAGTGCCCCCCGGTCTGGCCGATCCCACCGGCCAGCACCAGCCGTGGGCCTTCGATCAGTCCCCTCTCCACAGCCTGCCGAAAGCCGACGTCGTTCAGTATGCCGGGCTCTCGGATGGTGGTGAACCCGGCGTGAAGCGTGCGCTTCATGATCTCGGCGGTCTGGAAGATCTCCACCGTCTTGGGCGTGAACAGCCTCTTTTCGATGCTCATGGTGGTCAGCGAAACGTGGCAATGGCAGTCAAACATGCCGGGCATGACGGTCTTCCCCGACACGTCAATAATCTCGCAGTCGGCGGGAATCTCTACCTCGCCCTTCCTGCCCACGACCTGGATGGCCGATTCACCGATCACCACGACTGCCTCCGGAAGTGGATCCTGTCCGGTGCCGTCAATGAGCGTTCCGCCGACGAACGCCTTCCGCTTTTCTGTTGTGATTTGTTCTTCTTGGCTCATCGGTTTGTCCTTTCTTGTCTTGGTATTGTGTGGTCCAAGTTGTACCAGCGACCGCACGGCCATGAAGTGGCCATGCTACAGAGCTTCCGCCTGATGAATCAGGCTCAAGAATCCCGTTTACGGGATGGCGGCTTCGTAGCCGTGGCACTTCATGCCACGGTGGGGCTGGCCAACAACCGTTTCCCCTCAGACTGTTATCTTGGCTTGACGCGCATGAGCTGAACTCCCCGCACTGAGACAGCAAAGCTCCTGTGGGGCTACAGATTCCAGCCCGAAGGGCTTTGTACTTTCAGCCCGACGGCTTCAGCCTCGGGCCTCGCTGCCCTAGCGCAATCCGGTCTGCACACACTCAGGGGAAGTGGCAGGCGGTCAGGCGGTCTTGACCGTTCACTGCCCTCAACGGAGGAGCCTCTACGGCGCATCGCTCCTCAGCGTAGCGACAGCGAGGGTGGAACGGGCAGCCCGACGGCGGGTTGCGCGGGCTGGGAATCTCGCCTTTTAGGATGATGCGCTGCCTCTTGTCGCGCAGCCGGGGATCGGGAACGGCGATGGCCGACATCAGGGCTTCGGTGTAGGGGTGTCTGGGCTGAGTGAACAGCTCTTCCGTCTCGGCCAACTCGACGATCTTGCCCAGATACATGACCGCCACCCGATTGGCGATGAAACTGATCACGTTCAGGTTGTGGGTGATGATGATGTAGGTCAGGTTGAGCCTTTCGCCCAGGTCTTTGAGCAAGTTGAGAATGCCAGCGGCCACGGACACATCCAGGCCAGCGGTAGGCTCGTCGGCCACCAGGATGTCTGGATGGAGGGCCAGGGCGCGCGCGATGCCCACCCTGCGAGCCTGCCCCCCCGAAAGCTGATGCGGATACTTGTCGGCCTGCTCGGCCGATAGCCCCACCATTTCCAGCAGCTCGTCAACTTTTTTCTGCTCATCCGCTACGGCGATACCGTGGATTTTGAACGGCTCCAGGAGGGTGGAAGACACCTTCATTCGAGGGCTCAGACTGGAGAAAGGGTCCTGGAAAATCATTTGCATGCGGGCGCGCATCGGCCTGATCCTCGACTGCGACAACTGGGTGATGTCCTGCCCCTCCACAGCGATCTCCCCAGCCGTTGGGCTTTCGAGGCGCAGGATGGTTCGCCCCAGAGTCGTCTTTCCCGATCCAGACTCTCCCACCAGCCCCAGCGTCTCACCCCGGCAGATCCGGATGTCCACACCATCAACGGCGCGGACGGCTCCTCCTCGCTGTCCCAGGATCTGCCCCAGTAGGGCGACGTGATCGCGGAAGTGCGTACGCAGTTCCCGCGCTTCGACCACCACCTCTTCCGCGGCGCCCGCCGGTTCCTCTGCTTCGGGAAGCTGGCGTTCTATGGCCAAAGGTGTGGCCATTTCGACCGGTTCGTCACCCTCCCAGCCCGGCCGGTAGGCGTGGCATAGAACCCATTGCTGATCCACCTGCACGTATTCCGGTTCGGTGTCGTGGCAGACCTCGCGCGCGTAGTCACAGCGCGGCGCGAATTTGCAGCCCGGCGGGAGTTCTTTCAGGCTGGGAACCCGTCCGCGGATGGTTCTCAGCCGCCGCGCTCTCATGCTGTGCGTGGGATGGGAACCCAGCAGCGCCTGGGTATAAGGGTGTTTGGCGTTCTCAAAGATGCTGTAGGTATCCCCGGACTCGACGACGTTGCCGGCGTACATGACGATGACCCGGTCACAGAGCTGCGCCACCACACCCAGGTCGTGGGTGATGTACAGGATGGCGGTTCCCAGTTCGTCCCGCAGACCGCAGATGAGGTCGATGATCTGGGCCTCCAAGGTCACGTCCAGGGCAGAGGTTGGCTCATCAGCGACTAGCAGCGAGGGATGGGAGAGCAAGGCGGTGGCGATCATGATTCGCTGCCGCATACCGCCGGAGAACTGGTGGGGGTACTCCTTGATCTGTCGCGCGGCGTCGGGAATGCCGACGCGGTCCAACATCTCAATGGCGCGCTCTCTCAGGCCCTTGCGTCCCCCGTCAGACTGGTGGGCCCTCAGCGCATCCACCATCTGCTGCTCGACGCTGAAAACGGGATTTAGGCTGGTCATAGCGTCCTGAAAGATCATGGACATCTCCCTGCCCCGCAGCCCCCGCATGGACTCTCGATCGAGTTTGCGCAGGTCTTGGCCTCTGAGCAGGATTTTCCCGGCTGTGATCTCCCCGTTCGGCGGCAGCAAGCGCATCACGGCCGAAGCGACGGTGCTCTTGCCACAGCCAGATTCGCCCACAATGCCAACGATCTCCGCCTCGCCCACGTCGAAGCTGACATCGCGGATGGCGGTTAAAATGCCTTCGCGGGTGTGGTACTTGATCTCCAGGTCTTTGACTTGCAATACGGATGTCATCAGGCTCCTCTAGTTCCAGATAGTCGCGGATCGAGCACGTCTCGCAGGGTCTCTCCAAACAGCGTGAATCCCAGCGTGGTGATGATCAACGTCAGGCCCGCCCAGGTGATGGGCCAGGGCGATTGACGGATGAAGTTGAACCCGTCCGACAGGATCACGCCCCAGGATGGCGTCGGTGGGCGCACACCCAGTCCCAGGAAGGAAAGCCCTGCCTCAAAAGTGATCACCACCGGCAGATCCATGGCAGCCAGGATGAGGAGTGGGGCCAGGATGTTGGGCAGAATGTGAAACAGGACAATACGTCCTCTGGTCGCCCCCAATGACCGCTCAGCTTCTACGTACACGTTCTGCTTGGCCGAAAGCACCTGAGCCCGCGTGATCCGGGCGTAGCCGGGAATCCAGGCTAAGCCAATGACAATGATGACGTTGACCAAGGATGAGCCCAAAAGGGCCAGAATGGTTAGGGCGAGGACGACGGCCGGAAATGCCTTGAGCGAGTCCAGAATCACTACCACGACATCGTCAACGATCCCCCCCAGGTAGCCCGACAGAAGCCCCAACACGACGCCGCCGGCCAGGGCGATACCGACCGCCGGCACGGCGACCCCCAGGGCAATGCGCGAGCCATAAATCAGGCGCGAAAGCAGATCGCGGCCCAGATGGTCGGTACCCAGCAAGTAGGCTCTCGACGGACCTTGCAGCATACTGGGGATGTCTTGCTCTTCATAGCTGTACGGTGCGATTACAGAGGCAAAGACCACCGTAAGCATGAAGCCCAGCACGAACAAGAAGCCCAGCGCACCCAGTGGGCGTCTGAGAACATCCCCCAGCACGGGAATGTGGTCGAGAAACTGCTGAAAGCGATTGGTGGGTCTGGCAACAAATTCCATGATTAGCCTCGCATCTTATCGAGCTGGATTCTGGGATCGAGATAGGTGTATACCAGGTCAGCCAGCAGGTTAGCTGCTACAAAGAGAAAGGCAATGATCAGAACGCCAGCGCGGACGATGGGATAGTTGCGGCTCTGGATGGCGTTGTAAATGAGCGTGCCCATGCCAGGCCGACTGAAGATCAACTCCACAAAGACTGCGCCGCCCATCAGGTTGCCGATGCCCACAGCCAATACCGCCACCGTCGGGATCAGGGCGTTCTTGAGCGCGTACTTATAGAAGATCAACCGCTGGGACAGGCCAGCCGCCATCGCGGCCCGAATGTAGGTCTCGTTGAGCACCTCGAGCAGGCTGGCACGCACCAGTCGGGCCAGATACCCAACCCAGGTGATGGCCAGGGCAGAGGCGGGCAGGATCAGGTGTTTGACGTAGTCGGCCACGTTGCCGTCTTCCCCCAGGCCGATAGCGGGCATGACCCGCAGTTGCACGGCAAACAACAGCAACAGGAACAGGCCACCCACGTAGGAGGGAACGGTGATGAAAGAGATCGAGACAACAGCGGTGATGCGATCCAGCCAGGAATCGGGGTGCGTGGCCGAATAGACGCCCAAAGGCACGCCCACAATGACAGCCAGTCCCAGGCTGACCCAGGCCAGGATGAGGGTATGAGGCAGCGCGCTGCCGATCAGCATCCCGATGGACCGGCCTGTGAAAACATCGGTGCCAAAGCTGCCGTGCAAGACGTTCCATAGGAAATTGCGCACCTGTACCGGGACAGGCTTATCCAGATCCATGGCCGCGCGGGTCTTGGCGATCAAGTCGGGGTTGGCGCGGGGTCCAAGCAAGGTCTTGGCCGGGTCGCCGGGAACGATGTGCACCAGCAGCGACAGAAAGGTGATCACCAATAGTAGCACCAAAACGGTCATGAAAAAA
>CAZQDO010000150.1:0-10501 GCA_964592085.1 uncultured Anaerolineae bacterium
ATGTCAATGTGACATTCCCTCACGTCCAATGGAATCACTCCCAGGGACTGAATCCCGTCCGCCACGAAGTAAGTGCCCTTGGCTCGACATAACTCCCCGATGCCCTTGAGGTCGTTTCTGAAACCGGTCAGGAATTCCACTGAGCTTACTGCCACCACTCTAGTCCGCTGGTCAATGGTTGCTTCGAGGTCATCCAGAGCCAGCCCACCCTCGCGGTTGGGAACGATGCGGATCTCCACTCCGCGTCGCTCCAGGTTCATCCAGGGGTAGACGTTGGCCGGATATTCCATGTCGCAGAAGATCACGTTGTCGCCGGGCTGGAAGGGGAGGGCGTGGGCGGCGATGTTGAGGCCCTCGGCCGTATTCTGAACCAAGGCGATCTCTTCGGGGGAGGCGTTGATCAGTTGGCCCACAGCCTGGCGCAGATCCTGATCCAGCGTTTCGTACTCCTCCCAGGCCCGGCGAACGAAGCGACGCGCCTCTATGCAGCTGGTCATCGCCGCCCGCGTCCGTCCGGGTAGAGGTGAAGTAGCAGCATGGTTTAGAAAAGTGAGTTCCTCCGTCAGAGGGAATTCTTGTCTGAGCTCGTTGAGTTTCATCATTGATCCTTTCTCGATTTGGTGATGGCGAGATTATAACACACCCTGCCCCAAAGGACAAGCTGCCTGCGACTTGAAATTCAGGAGATACAAGTATGTCTCATCAGCACAACTTCTTGGCCTTTGACCTGGGCGCGGAGAGCGGCCGCACTATGCTTGGTCAGTTCGACGGAGAGCGACTCCGGCTTTCGGAAGTGCACCGGTTTCCCAATGGCCCGGTGCGCTTGCCCGATGGCGGCGGCGCGGGTTATCGCCTGCACTGGGACGTGTTGCGTCTCTGGAGCGAGATAAAACGCGGCCTGACCCTGGCTGTCCAGAAGCACGGCGCCGACCTGGCCGGCGTTGGCCTCGACACCTGGGGCGTGGATTTCGGCCTGCTCGACCGGGACGGCGCGTTGGTCTCGAACCCTTATCACTACCGCGATAGCCGGACCGATGGGATGATTGAGGAAGCTTTCCGCCGTGTGCCCCGCGAGGAGATCTTCGAGCAGACGGGCATTCAGTTCATGCAGTTTAATAGCCTCTATCAGTTGCTGGCGATGGTCGTCGGCCGTTCGCCAGCCCTCGACATGGCCGAGACCTTCTTGACCATGCCCGACCTGTTCAATTACTGGCTTACCGGGCGTAAGGTGTGCGAGTTCAGCATTGCTACCACGACTCAGTGCTACGACCCGCGCCGGGGCGATTGGGCTATCCCGCTACTCGAAAAGATGGGCATCCCCACTCACATCTTTCCTGAGATCGTGCCGCCGGGGACTGTCCTGGGTCAATTGTTGCCAGCGGTGGCTGAGGAAGTGGGAGTGAGCGGCTTGCTGGTCATTGCCCCAGCCTGCCACGACACCGGGTGCGCGGTGGCCGCAGTCCCCGCCGAGGGTACGGACTTCGCCTACATCAGCTCCGGCACGTGGTCATTGATGGGCGCCGAGCTGTCGGAGCCTATCATCAACGAGCAAAGCCTGGCCTTCGGTTTCACCAACGAGGGAGGCGTGGGCGGCACATTTCGGTTTTTGAAGAATATTACCGGGTTGTGGCTGGTGCAGGAGTGCCGGCGCATGTGGGCCCGCCAGGGCGAGGAATGCTCGTACGGGGATTTGACGCAGATGGCGGCTCAAGCTGTCCCACTTCGATCTGTCATTGATCCTGACTACGGTGAGTTCCTCCAGCCTGGCGATATGCCGGCCCGCATCCGCGCCTTCTGCCGGATGACGCATCAACCGGTGCCACAAAGCAAGGGTGCGGTCGTTCGCTGCGCTTTGGAGAGCCTGGCACTCAAATATCGCTGGGTGCTGGAGCGGCTTGAAGAGATCCTGGGCCGTCGCCTGGAACCCATCCACATCGTCGGCGGCGGGACGCAGAACCGGTTGCTCAACCAGTTCGCCGCTGACGCCACCGGTCGCCAGGTGGTGACCGGTCCCATTGAGGCCACGGCGGTCGGCAATGTTATCATACAGATGATGGCTCTGGGGCACATCGCCTCCCTGGAGGAAGGCCGCCAGGTTGTGCGCAACTCCTTCGACGTGGCCACTTACGAGCCGTCCGGTGGGTCCGACTGGGATGATGCCTATGCCCGGTTGTTGGCCGTGATGGAACGGATTGGGTAGGTATGATATTGCAGGACTCTGCGCCAATCATAAGTGTCAACTCTAGGAGAGCGAGCCAGACCTCGGAGGTTTTCAGACGCGATTTCGCCAGCAGACCGACCGGATAATCAGGGTGACTTTGTTGGCAGAGGCACTGTTGGAAACCTCCGAGGTCTTAAGTTGCCAATTCACAAACAAAGGAGTGAAAAATGGACGAGCGATTACGGATCATCTTTGCCCGGCGCAGCATCCGCCAGTACACCGGTCAGCCGGTCAGCGAAGCGGACATCACCAGCCTGTTGGAGGCGGGCATGGCTGCGCCATCGGCAGGAAACAGGAAGCCCTGGTACTTTGTCGTTGTCACCGACAGGCAAACTCTGCGAGCCATAGCAGATGCGCCGCCGTATGGCAGGCTCGGCAGCGCTGCCCTGGCCATTGTCGTGTGTGGCGATCCGTCCATCTCGGACTGGTGGTTGCAGGACTGCACCTTAGCGACGGAGAACATTCTCATCGCTGCCGCCGGGCTTGGGCTGGGGGCGGTTTTTCTGGGCTGCCACGAGCGGGCGGAGCGTGAGCAGCCGATCCGCCAGGTGCTGGGCATCCCGCAGGAGATCGGGATGGCGAGCGTGCTGTCCATTGGCTATCCCGCCGAGGAGAAAGAGCCACGTACCCAGTACGATCCGGCCCAGGTGCACCACAACGAGTGGTAGATGCTCCATCCCCGTAAACTCAAGGCTCGAAGGCCCGGGGACGGGACTTAGAGCTTAAGTCTATGCTGATGGCAAGGAGGCATACTCATGGATCAAATGGCATTTAAGAACCCACCCAGAACCTTTCGCGCTGCACCCTTCTGGTCCTGGAATGACGATTTGGACCCGGAGGAGTTGGTTCGGCAGGTGGGCCTCATGGACGGGGCAGGTTGGGGCGGCTTTTTCATGCACTCCCGGGTGGGACTGGTCACGCCCTACCTGTCGGAGCGGTGGATGGAATGCGTGCGGGCCACGGTGGCCGAGGCCAGTCGCCGGGGCATGGGGGCCTATCTCTACGACGAAGACAAATGGCCCTCCGGCTTTGCCGGTGGCCTGGTCCCGGCCCAGAAGTGGGAGTACCGCAACCGGGCCCTGGTGTGCAAGGTGGATAACCGCCCGGCGGTGATCGAGGAGAACGTGGCCCTCTTCAAGGCCCGATTCGAGGCCGGCCAGCTATCCGACTTCCAGCCCATCAGCGCCGAGGAAGCCAGGACCCTCGATTGGAGGCGCGAGCGGCTGGTGCAGTTCTATCCCCTCACCGCGCCGCTGGGCCAATCTTGGTTCAACGACTACAGCTACATTGACCTCCTGAACCCCCAGGCGGTGCAGGCTTTCATCGAGTCCACCTACGATCCCTACTACCAGCAGGTGGGCCAGGATTTCGGCGGGGCTGTGCCCGGTATCTTCACCGACGAGCCCACCTACAACCGCCACATCCTGGCCCGGATGCGCCCATCCTTCGTGCCCTGGACCATCGGCCTGGAGGGCTACTTCCAGGAAAAGAAGGGCTACGATCTCCTGCCCAGGCTGCCCGATCTCCTCTTCGACACCCCCACTGCCTCCCAGACACGCTACGATTTCTGGCACACTGTTACCCAGCGGTTCCTGGAGGCCTTTTCCCAGCAGATGTACGAGTGGTGCCAGGAGCGTGGCCTGGCCTTCACCGGCCACTACCTGGCTGAGGACTCGCTGCAGAGCCAGACCCAGTACATAGGCGCTGCTATGCCGCACTATCCCCACATGCACATCCCCGGCATTGATAAGCTGGGGCGGCAGATCAACACTGGCCCAGGCACGGTGCTGACCGTCAAGCAACTGGATAGCGTCGTGTGCCAGCTTGGCAAGCCCCGGTCATTGTGCGAGAACTACGGCTGCGGCGGGCAGGACTTTGCCCACACCGGGCGGAAGTGGATCGGCGACTGGGCCTACGTCCTGGGCATCAATCTGAACAACCCGCACCTGTCTCTCTACAGCCTGCGCGGCGAGGGCAAGCGTGACCACCCACAAAACCTTTTCTATCAACAACCCTGGTGGCCGGAGAATCGCCTGATCGCCGACTACTTTGGACGGCTGAGCTACGTCCTCAGCCAGGGACGGCGTGTGGTGGATATCCTTGTGATTCACCCCATCGGCAGCGCCTGGGTGCTCTACCGGCCCGGCGCTACCTACGAGGTAGACCAACTCGACCAGGCTCTTGACGAACTGCTGATGACGTTGATGCAGAACCAGCGGGACTTCCACCTGGGCGACGAGATGCTGATGGAGAGGTATGCAAATCAGCAAATCGGCAAATCAGCAAATGGCGAAGCTGTGCCGGTTTTGCAGATTGGCGAGATGGGTTATCGGCTGGTGATTGTTCCACCGGGGGTGACACTGGCAGAGAACACCGTCCGGCTACTGAGAGAGTTTGCTGCCGCCGGTGGGCCGGTGCTGGCGCTGAAGCCCGTGCCCACGTTGATCAACGGCCGGGCCGCCGATGACTCTGTGCTGCCAGAGACGACCCGACCGGTCAGCACCGACACCTTGCCCACCGTGCTCGACGAACTGCTGCCCTTCGACGTTCGCGTGCCCGGCCGTCCCGCGATCTGGGCTCATCATCGGCGTATTGACGATGCGGACTGTTACTTCCTGGCCAACACCGACCTCGACAACGGTGGCGTGGCCACGGTGCGACTGCGGGGCACGGGGCGGCTGGAATCGTGGGACCCAGTCACCGGGGAAGTGCGCCCGCTGCCCAGCCGTCAGAGTGGTGACCTCACTGAGGTCGTGCTCGACTTCCCGCCGGTGGCCTCTCACCTGCTCGTGCTGCACCGGGGCCAACCTCCGGCCGTGGTCGAGCCGACAGCCGGGCGTGTCGTGGCGGAGGTCACGCTGGACGATTCCTGGGACCTTGCGCTGGGCGGCCCCAATGCGCTGACGCTGGACACCCCGCAGGTGCGGATCGGCGATGAGGGCGATTGGAGCAAGCCGATGCACATTCTCGACGCTCACGGCCTTGTCGCCGGTGCCGGCACTGGCTCCCCCTTCGCCCTGCGTTTCACCTTCGACGCGGACGTCCGCCCCACTGGGCCTATCTACCTAGTCGTGGAGTCGCCCGAGCGGTTCGAGTTCACCGTCAACGGGCAGGCGGTCGCAGGCGACGAGGGCTGGTGGACGGACATCTCCTTCCGCAAGGTGGACGTGAGCGACGCAGTGCAGGCAGGGCGGAACGAGATCGTGCTCAGCGGCATCTTCGCCCTCAATACGGAATTGGAGAGTGTTTACCTCGTCGGCGACTTCGGCGTGACCGGGCGCAGGGTAGGCGAGGAGAACCGCTTCAACGGCCAGGTCTTCGACCGCTACGCGCCGGACTTTCGCGTGACGGATTTGCCCGACCGCGTCCAGGGGAGCGACAGGTCGGACAGGCTGTCCGTTGATCTGACGGCGCAGGGGTTGGCCTTCTTCGCCGGTCGAGCCACGCTTCGCCAGACCATCGCGCTGCCAACGCTCGACGGGCGCACCGTGCTGGAGATACACAACCTGCGCGCCGCCGTCGCTCACGTGCGCGTGAACGGGCAGCAGATGGGCACTGTCGCCTGGCCGCCACATCGCGTGGACATCACCGACGGCCTGCGTCCCGGCGAGAACGTGGTCGAGATCGAGTTGGTGGGCACGCTGCGCAACCTCCTGGGGCCGCACCATCGCGCTGGCGGCGACCTGGCGTGGACAGGGCCAAGCGACTTCCGCGACAAGATCCATTGGACGGACGATTACATTCTGGTGCCCTTCGGCTTCGATAGGGTGACGTTGATGGCCTTCGAGTCGTAGAAGGGTTCTGAACCGGCGCTTAAACAGAAGAAGGGAGCGAGGGAGATGAGCAAAGGGGAAGGCGCGAAGGTCTGGCTGATACCCGACGGGTATCTTGCCACCCCGCCTGGAGATGGCAAGCCTTATCAGAGCCATGAGGCAATCTGTGTGCTGAACACGGGCTCAGAGGAGGCTCACATAAAACTGGATTTCTACTTCGAGGACCGTGAGCCGATCAAAGACGTGTCCATCACGGTGAGGGCGGAGCGCACGTTCCATATCCGGTTGGATAAACCTGAGCACCTGAATGGGGGGCAGTTACCCCAGGATGTGCCCTACGCCATACGCATCCGTTCCGACGTGCCCATCATCGTCCAGCACTCGCGGCTGGATACCACCCAGGCCAACCTGGCGCTGATGACGACGATGGCGTATCCCATCGCCAGGTGAGGATAAGGGCGGCTGAGCCCCGCTTTCGATGACTTGACCGCCGGCCAACTCTGGTGTACAATCGGGTCGGACTCCCGATAGCACTTCCCATTTAGTAACTGCTCAGTCCGTGTCATTGTGAGGAGTGTTTTTTGCGACGAAGCAATCTCATCCTTGCGGCTTGGGGATTGCTTCGCTACGCTTGCAATAACAACCTGAGTAGTATTCCATTTGTTGAGTGGAGGAAGCAATTGATGGGTAATCACCCCACAGACAGACAGATTCGAGACGCCTACGCAATGGCGAAAGAACGGTACGCCTTGCTCGGCGTGGACACCGATCAGGCACTGGATACCCTTGCCCAGATCCCCATCAGCCTGCACTGTTGGCAGGGCGACGATGTGGGCGGCTTCGAGTCGCCCGATGCCGAGCTGGGCGGGGGTTTGGCGGCGACGGGCAACTATCCCGGCAAGGCCCGCAACGCCGACGAGTTGCACCGTGACCTGGACAAGGCTTACAGCCTGATCCCCGGCACGCATCGGCTCAACCTCCACGCCATCTACGCCGAGACAGGCGGCCAGAAGGTCGAGCGCAACGAACTGCGGCCTGAGCACTTCTCCGCCTGGATCGCCTGGGCCAAAGACAAGGGTCACGGGATAGACTTCAATCCCACTTGTTTCTCGCACCCGATGGCCGAGAGCGGCTTCACCCTGGCCAGCTACGATGAAGGCATCCGCAACTTTTGGATCGAGCACTGCATCGCCTGCCGCAGGATCGGCGAGCACATAGGACGTGAACTCGGCACGCCTTGCGTGACCAACATCTGGGTCCCTGACGGCTTCAAGGATACTCCTGTGGATCGCAAGTCGCCCCGTATGCTGCTCAAAGAGTCTCTGGACCAGATCCTGGCCGAGAAGATTGACCCCAGGTACAATCTGGATTCAGTGGAGTCCAAGCTCTTCGGCATTGGCTCCGAGAGCTACGTGGTCGGCTCGCACGAGTTTTACCTGGGCTACGCCATCGCCAGCCACATCCTCTTGTGCCTGGATAGCGGACACTTTCATCCCACTGAGTTGATCTCCGACAAGCTCTCGTCGGTCCTGACGTTCCTGGACGAGGTGCTGTTGCACGTCAGCCGGGGCGTGCGGTGGGACAGCGACCACGTGGTCATCCTTTCGGACGAATTGCAGGCCATCGCTCAGGAGATCGTGCGCGGTGGCTTCCTGAACCGGGTGCACATCGGGTTAGACTACTTCGACGCCAGCATCAACCGCGTGGCAGCGTGGGTCATCGGCGCCCGTAATACCATGCGGGCTTTGCTGTTGGCCTTGCTGGAGCCAATCGCTCAACTGCGAGAGCTGGAGGTGTCGGGAGATTACACCACGCGGCTGGCGTTGCTCGAAGAGCTCACAGGCCTGCCCTCCGGCGCGGTGTGGGACCACTTCTGCTTGCAGCAAGGCGTTCCCGTGGGCATCAGCTTTATGGATGAAATTCGAGCGTATGAAAAGCGGGAGCTCTCGCAGCGGGTCTAGGGAGAGGATGAACGACAGAGAGAGAACGCTCGCCATACTGAACTACGAAAACTATGACAGGCTGCCCCTGGTGCACTTCGGTTTCTGGGAAGACACACTGTACAGGTGGGCGGCGGAAGGCCATCTCACCGCAGAGGAAGCCGAGAATTGGAAGGACGGAAACCCTGTAGATGCCGCGATCACCCAGAAACTTGGCTTTGATTTCAACTGGTACAACTGTTTCTCTCCACTGACTCGGATGCTGCCCGAGATTGAGGAAGAGGTCTTGGAGGAACTGCCCGACGGCTCGCGAAAGGTGCTAAACGAAGATGGGGCCATCGTGATCAAGAAAGAAGGCATCACATCCATTCCCACCGAAGTGGATCACCTGTTGAAGGGCAGAAAGGAATGGGAAGAGTTCTTTCTCCCAAGACTCCAGTTCTCCGAAGAACGGATCACCAGCGTGGCCATCAACACTGGGGAAGAGGAACTCCCCTTCAGTGAAGGGGGGCTCGCATACCTGCAACGAGGCGAGTGGGAGAAGCCGCTCGGCCTGTACTGTGGCAGCCTGTACGGCGTCATCCGCAACTGGCTGGGGCTGGTGGGTTCCGCCTATCTGCTGGTGGACGACCCGGAGCTGTTCGACGAAATCATCGAGACAGTCGGCGAGCTTTGTTGCCGCTGTACCGAAAGAGCGCTCGAGACCGGCGGCAGATTCGACTTCGGCCACTTCTGGGAGGACATCTGCTTCAGGAGCGGGCCACTGGTCAACCCCCGCGTGTTCAGGGAGAAGGTTGGTCCTTACTATGGGCGCATCACGGAGCTCCTCAGACGACGTGGAATCAACATCGTCTCTCTTGACTGCGACGGTAAGATTGACAGGCTGGTGCCGATCTGGCTGGAGAACGGCGTGAACACGATGTTTCCCATTGAGGTGGGCCCCTGGGAGGCCAACATCGAGCCCTGGAGGAAGGAATACGGCCGGGAACTGCGCGGCGTCGGCGGGATGGACAAGAGGGCCTTCGCCCAGGATTACGCGGCGGTTGACGCTGAGGTGGAGCGGCTTAGGCCCCTGGTCGAGCTCGGTGGCTACATTCCCTGCCCTGACCACCGCATCGCCCCCGATGCCAAATGGGAAAACGTGCAATACTATTGTGACAAGATGAGGGAGACGTTCGGATAAATTGGAGGATCTATGCTACGAGACGACATACTGACCCAGCTCGTCGCCATGTCGAACAACCTGGGCGATCCAACGCTGGACTACGTGATCCTGGGGGGAGGCAACACCTCTGCCCGCGCCGACGCCGACACTTTCTGGGTGAAGGCCAGCGGCACGAGGCTGGGTACCGTTGACCTCGCTGGCTTTGTGCGGGTGCGCTTCGACCGGGCATTGGCTTTGCTGGATGAAAGTGATCTCAGTGACGTCGCCGTCAAAGAAGGCTTGGAGGCGGCCAAGGTGGACTCGGCGGTGACGGCTCGCCCGTCGGTGGAGACCGTGCTGCACGCCGTGGCGCTGCAATTGGAGGGCGTCAACTTCGCCGGACACACCCATCCCACCGCCATCAACGCCGTTCTCTGCTCGCAGAAGGTTGAGGAGGCCGTCGCCGGTCGGCTCTTCCCCGATCACATCGTCTACTGCGGTCCGGCTTCGGTCTACGTTCCCTACACCGACCCCGGCTTGCCGCTGGCTCGCAAGGTCCGCGACTCGATTAACCAATACATTGACGAGCATCGCGAAATCCCCAAAGTCGTTCTAATGCAAAACCATGGCCTCATCGTCCTGGGGCGTACCGCGCAGCAGGTGGAAGACATCACGGCTATGATCGTCAAAGCAGCGCGTGTGCTGATCGGCACCTATGCCCTGGGCGGCCCACGCTTCTTGACAGCCGAGAACGTAGACCGCATTCATACCCGCTCCGATGAAGCGTATCGCCGCAAGGTTAGCGGTTAGTGGATGCCATTCGGAAAACCTCGGAGGTCTGAGGAGGCGACAGATCAACCAGCGAATTGCCGACTTAGAAACGAGCCTCAATGACTTTGCTCCCGCTGTCCGGGCCCAAGCCCTGGCAGAACTGGTCGCATTGGCTGGACAGGGCGATGTTCCGCTGGAGTCGGAAGCCGACGTGGTTAACATGCACTGCCACACCTTCTTCTCCTTCAACGCCTATGGCCACTCACCCACGTCGCTGGCCTGGCTGGCTAAGAAGCGTGGCTTCAAGCTGATGGGCATCGTTGATTTCGACGTGCTGGATGGCGTGGACGAGTTTCTTGACGCTTGCGAACTGGTCGAGGTGCGTGGCAGCGCGGGGATGGAAACCCGCGTGTTTCTCCCGGAATTTGCCACCCGCGAGGTCAACTCGCCGGGCGAGCCGGGCGTCTACTACCATACGGGCATCGGCTTCACCTCGAGCCAGGTGCCTGAGACAGCCGCCAGCATCCTGGACGATTTGCGCCGGCGAGCCGCCAGGCGCAACCGGAGGATGACAGACCGTGTCAACGCCTACCTGACGCCGGTGACGATTGACTACGAGCGCGACGTGCTGCCCCTGACTCCGTCAGGAAAT
>CAZQDO010000150.1:10511-12117 GCA_964592085.1 uncultured Anaerolineae bacterium
CGCCAGGGGGTAACGCCACCGAACGCCACCTGGTCGTGGCCTACGTCCGAGCCACGGAGCGCATCGCTCCCAACCCGGTTGAATTCTGGGCCGACAGACTGGGCCTTGAGCCTGGCCAGGTGGCGACGCTCATGGGCGACGCGCCTAGGTTCCAAAACCTGATCCGTGCCAAACTGATGAAACGCGGCGGCGCGGGGTACGTTCAGCCCAGCCCCGATACGTTCCCCACAGTGGAGGAGTTTCATGAACTGATCGTGGCGTGCGGCGCGCTGCCCTGTGCTGCCTGGCTAGACGGCACCTCTGCTGGCGAGCAGGCCATCGAAGAGTTACTGGCTCTGTTGATCAGCAAGGGCGTCGTGGCCCTCAACATCGTCCCCGACCGCAACTGGAACATCGCCGACCCGGAGACCCGCCGCGTGAAGGTGCAGAATCTATACCACGTCGTCCGGCTTGCCCAGGAGTTGGCCCTACCGCTGAACGTCGGGACGGAGATGAATAGCTTTGGGCAAAAGGTGGTGGACGATTTCGGCGCACCGGAGCTGGCCCCGCTGCGCCAGGCGTTTCTGGACGGCGCGCATTTCATCTACGGCCACACTGTCCTTCAGCGCGCGCTGGGGCTGGGCTATCAGAGCGAATGGGCGGAGGCCAATCTCCCGTCCCGTCGAGAGCGCAACGATTTCTACACCAGGGTCGGGTACCACGTGCCTCCGGGGAAAGCCAGTATGGCCCGGGTCAAACAGCTAGATCCCACCATATCGCCTGCCGACATCTTGTCGAAATTGAACAGGTAAAACAAACCGAGGAGGTTGTTTATCAATGGAACCACTTAGTCTACTGAATCTAGGAAGTCTGCCGCTACTTTCCGACGCGGAAACCCACTCCATCTCCGCTGAGAACCCGACGGGGGAAATGGGCGGCGGGGCGAAGGCCCCTGTGCCCGACGCGGAGACCCTGGCCGCTCTGATGGAGAACATGGCCTCTCTGCTGCCACCGGGCTTCAAGGGGCACCCATCCTCCATGCTGGGGACAGGCTGGAAAGTCAACCCGTGCCTCACCTTGTTGCCGCCCGGCACCACCACGCTGGCGGACATCGAAGGGCCGGGCGTCATCCAGCACATCTGGATCACGGTTAGTCCCGAAGCTTACCGGGATACGGTGATTCGCTTCTACTGGGACGAGGAGGAGACGCCCTCTGTCGAGGTTCCGCTGGGCGACTTCTTCTGCAACGGGCACGGGCTGCGCTGCAACGTGAATTCGCTGCCGGTGGCGGTGAACCCTATGGGTGGTTTCAACTGCTACTGGCCCATGCCCTTCCGCAAGCGAGCGCGCATCACTATCGAAAATCAGCATGGCGAACCGATTTTCGCCTTCTTCTACCAGATCACCTATGCCTTGACGGAGGTTCCAGAGAATGCTGCCTACTTCCACGCCCAGTGGCGACGTTCCATGACCACGCGCGAATACCCTGAGCACGTCATCCTGGAGGGGGTGCAGGGACAGGGGCATTACGTGGGCACTTACCTGGCCTGGACGCAGTTCTCCAACGGCTGGTGGGGCGAGGGCGAGATCAAGTTCTACCTGGATGGCGACGTAGACTATCCCACCA
>CAZQDO010000151.1:0-12042 GCA_964592085.1 uncultured Anaerolineae bacterium
GCTTGGCGCCTGCCTGGTGAACCAGTTTGGCCTCTTCCTGCAGTTCCGGGACCATGAATTTATGGAACAGGGCCGGCGAATAGAACGGTGCATTCTCATACCAACCCCGCTTCAGGACCATGTCGACGCCGGTGTCCAGGACGACCTCCATCTGCCGCCGGTTCCAGGCACCAATCAGGTGCAGGAACTCCTGGAGGAATTCCGGTTGGTCATAGGCCCACAGCAGAGCATCCTGGCCACATAGCCAGAGCACGGCATCGCCGCCCATAATGCCGCCATCGCAGCCGACCAAACCGCTATCGGGCCGTCCCGGCTGGCCGTTCCAAGAGCTCCATCCGGCCGCAAACAAAACGTCCCTATCTCTGGCGTACTGCCTGTAGGGCGCGGCCATCTCCCGGTAGGCGACAATATCCTCGTCGGTGGGCGGCGGGAGCAAGTACTTGAAGGAGGCCAGGTCCGAGGGCTGCGTGATCAGGAACTTGACCGAGCGGCTGACCAACAGGTCGTCGTAGAGAGGTACGCGATCGCCGTAGCGCCAGTCCGGCGTCTGGTAGATGGCCGCGGTCAGCGTTCCTGCTGGGGTGCGATACTTTCGGTAGAGCACAGGGTAAGGCGCATCCGCCGGCCGGTCCTTCCACTCACGGATAGAGACCTCCGGCGCGATGCGGATGGGCAGGCTGGGTATGTGGCTGACGACATCGATTCCCTGCTCCAATTGCCAGTCCCATCTCTCGAACTCGTTTCTAAACATGCGCTCGCGGGGTACCGGAAGCTGAACGACGCAGGGCACATAGTCGGGCTTTTGACGAGAGAGGGCCGCTAACATTCGTTCGCGTGATGACATGCTGCTCATCTGCATCCTCCGTAATCCCGGATCGGGCTAGATGCCCCAATGATACCCAGTGATATCCGTTAGCGTCAGCGATAAGAGCTCCACGCCATGCTGCGCTTCTCGGCAGGTAGCTCAACAGATAGCGTGCACCGAACAGAAATGCCCGTCCCCTGGCAGGCCTTTACACTCTGTCCCAGGGCCAGACATAAAACCACCCGGGCAGCCGATCTGCCCACGGCGCGGAAACGCGCTCGGGACCGAGAAGAAGCTTGGCCAGGCTGCGCACGTCGAGCGTGATGGTCTCACCTGCCGAGGTGAGCGTGACCGTATCACCCTCGGCAGCAACGGTCGCCTCGTGCAAGCCAAATGCCTCCAGCAAGCCTGCAGCGTCGACGATCCGGACCATTCCCAAGTAGTTTCGATTGCGCGGGATACCTCGGTCGTCCAGGTAGCGGCTCAGCGGTGTCCCACAAGCCGGAGATACCACCCGCAAGCTTGCATCCAGGACCGGCACATTGCGGCTGTCCCGATCGGTTGTGGAGAGGTGGGGATCATCCAAGCGCTCGTAGGCCGCTCGCACCAGGGCGGCCACGGCTTCCGGCTCGCCGGCGTATTCGCTGACCCGCCGCCGCGCCGTGCGCACAAACCCCACCAGGTGGTCCCCCCGCTCGGCGAGCAAGGTCAGCGGCTGCCGGGTGTCAAGCAAGATCCGGTCGATCTCGGGCGCTCGCCCGCCTCCCGGTTGTCGGTTGAAGAGGGCAAGCACGTGGACCTGGTCTTCTGGACCTGCCTCCCGTACGCCAAGTTCTGCTGAATGGGGCAGAAGCCCGATATTGCCCCGGTCCAAGTAGTATGTATCCTCTTGTCCCGCCAGCTCCCAGCCGAACTTGCGGTACCAATCGGGGATAGGGGTCCACAGGAGCCCCAGGTGAGCGCCATGGGCTCGCATGTGGTCGAGACAGTAGAGCGCGGCCTTGGAGCCGATGCCATAGCGCCGGTAATCGGGGTGAGTACACACGCCGCTGACCCCAGCCACATGCACCTGACCTGTCGGAGTAACCACGGTATGGTAGTACATGGCGCTGGTGTGGACTACTCGGCCCTTGTACTTGGCAACACATATGTTATCGAGGTTGCTCGTGCGGTAAACGTGCGCCCAAGCGTGACCGTGTTGCTGGCTGTTCTCGGCCAACACCATGTCCGCCAGTTGGACAGCCTGCACGAGTTCATGCTCTTTGGCGCTACGTGGTCCTTCCCAGCCAATGTCCTTATGCTCAAGCACCTGTCCGTCCTCCGAAAGACCATGCGGACCCTCTGTAGCAGAGTACGCTTCCTGTGCAGATTCCACTCGTGGGAGCTGCGGGTGAGCCCCTAAGCTGCCGACGATGCAGCTTCGTTCCTGCCCGACCCCTCACGGCTAGCTACCAAGACCTGGAGGCCTGCCTCCTCGAGCTTAGCAACCTCGGCCGGGTCGGCGGTCGGATCGGTGATCAGCATGTTTACATCAGACACAGTGCAGAGGTGGAAGAAGGAGGAGCGGCCGACTTTGCTGCCATCAGCCAGTACGATTCGTTCGTGGGCGGCCTCCATCATCGCTCTCTTGAGAGGGATCTCCCCCAGATGGCGCTCGCTGAGACCGTGTTGAGCCTCGATGCTGGCAATGCCCAGGAAGAGCTTACCGGCCCGCAGTTGAGCCAGCTCTCGATCTACCCGCGGTCCCCGGAAGTACTTCTCCTGGTGATAGAGCTCGCCTCCAAGCGCTACCAGGTTGATGTGGGAATCATCTCGGAGTTCCCACAACACGGGCAGCGAGCAAGTCACCACGGTGATGCGCTTCTTGCCGCGCAGGGCCTCGGCTAGGTATAGATTGGTGCTGCCCGTATCGAGCAACACGAGCTCGCCGTCTCCGATCAGATCCGCGGCCACGGCGGCGATCAGCTTCTTCTCCTGTATGTGCTCGCGCCAACGCACACCCAGTGGAGCATCGACATCGGCTTGTCTGGTATAGATTGCACCACCGCGGATACACCTCACCAGTCCCTGTTGTTCAAGCCGTTTGAGGTCGCGGCGTACCGTGTTGACGGACACACCCAACCTGCGCGCAAGGTCTACCCCGTGGCCGATTCCGTTCTCCTGGAGGATCTGAACCAATACACGGAACCGTTGTTCAGAAAGCATTGATGACTCCTGTAACCTGAGGTTAAGAGGTTCCAAACATGAATATTATACACCGGAATATGCCATGAGTCAAGGGTAGAATGGTAGATATGCACCGGGCTTCACTCATGTCGCTTGACAATTGTGGTTGAACATGGTATAATCTGCCGAAAGGTGGTATGGTGCAGGTGGTTCTCCTGATAGGGACCCACCATGGCTACAACATCACAAGTGCGGAGTAACAGAGGGCCAGATGGTACACTGGCACCCAATGGCTGCATCAAGCTGCAGTCGTGGGCGACGGCACCAGAAGCCGGCTCCTTGGCTAGTTTACGGTCAATGCTCTCAGATTGATCATTCCGATCGGGCCGACTGATGCTACGACCCTCGACAGCGTGGCCACGTCAGCGGTAATGGCCGACGCCCACGAGTAGATTTGGACCTCGTGCGATAGCGTGACGTGCGAGTTGGGGCTCCTTGACGAATAGTACAAAGCCTACTATTCGCTTTCTGAGACTGTTCTGACACAGCTATAACAAGGAGAGAGACCGTGGGCATCAAGATCAGCTCGGCGTCTGTTCCCTTCCTTAATCTGGTAGACCGATTTGTGCCCAAGGGGTATAAGGACATGCGGGACCCGCCGTTCGCAGAGCTTCTGCCCAGAATGATGGAGGTTGCGGGCCCGGACTCCATTACCGTCAACTATCCTGGTGACTTTTGTGACGCGGGTCTGCCCAAGGGGCTGTTGGGCCACTATGGGGTCAAGATCTCGCCGGTAGATACTGGCATCTACAGGGGATGCAAGTGGGTTCTCGGCTCCTTTGCCAACAACGAGACACGCCGCGAGGCCACTGAGCTGACCAAGGGAGCAATGGACGCGGCGGTGAAGCTCGGCGTGAGCGAGATTACCGTCTGGCCGGGCCAAGATTGGTTCGAGTACCTCACGCCAGGCCGTGATCGGTCTGGCGTGAGGTTACTGTGTGGATGGCATTGGCGAGTGCACCGCGCACCGGCCGGATGGCCGGTGCTCGGTGCACTCGCTGCTTTGTCGACACAGCGGCCACAACGCTATTCCTGCATGAAAAGATCGGTCTGCCGAATGTCGCCGCCACGCTGGACCTGCGACATTCCCTCAACGCCCAGCTGAGCCTGGCACGGGCAGTCGCGCTCTGCGTCCGCTGCAGCCGACTGTTCCAGGTGCACGTGGACGACAACTATGGCAACTGGGACAATGACCTGGTTGGCCAAGCCAGTTTTCGGTCTAGCCTGGAGTTCTACTACCGGCTGTACCAGGTGGGCTACGACGACTACTACGATATGGATTTCTTTCCCTTTCGCGAGGATGGCGGGGCTGTGCTGGAGCAGTCCATTCGCAGCACTCGCTGGCTGGCCAAGCTGGTCGCCTGTCTGCCAGACGAGACCATCCGGGAGCTTCACAAGAAGGGTGATCCAGCGACGATCAGCCATATACCTTGGGAGGCCGTGATCAAGCGGTTCTGTGGCCAATGCCCACGAAGTCGAGCAGGGAGGACTCGATATGGGTTGTTGAGGATCAGTCTCTTCTGATCAGGATCTCAGGCCGGTAGACCGGGCAACAAAAGGAGGTAGGAGAGGAATGCATTTCGTCCATTTGAGCCTTCCCCGCTCGGGATGAGTTGGCAAGCTATCCGGAGCAGGCGTGCCTGACCCGAGATAGCTGACATTTGGCGTTGCCAGACGTGCAGCCCAAGAATACACACGACAAGGAGGTATGTCCCATGACCACGATTTCCCGACGTGACATGCTCAAGCTATCGGCTATGACGGCAGGCGCTGCCATATTGGGCGCTTGTGCCGGGCCCTCGCCCACACCCGTGACTGAGGCAACTCCGAAACCAACCGAGACGCCGGTGGCCAACGTCACCGTGGCACCGACTGCAACCGCGAAACCTAAGGAGGAAGCCAAACCCACCGATACGCCCAAGCCCGTGGCCGCGTCAACCAAGCCGCCAGCGGGCAAATACGCCGAGGCACCGGGGCTGGCTGACCTGGTCAAGGCCGGCACGCTGCCACCGATCGACGAACGCCTGCCCATGGCTCCCGGCGTGAGCAATGCCGTCGTGTCGGAGTACTATCAGCCCGAGATCGGCAGGTATGGCGGCATGATGCGGAACATTGATACCGGCGTGCAGTACTGCGATAACTTTATCCTAGGGGTTCAGTGCCCAATCGTGCTCACGCCAGGTTACGAGGCCAAGTCCATCGTTCCGAACATCGTGGAGAGCTTTGAGGCCAACTCGGACCTGTCGGCCTATACCTTTAAGCTGCGCCCGGGGCTCAAGTGGTCCGATGGCGAGCCGGTCGACACCCAGGACATCCTGTACGCCTGGGAGGACGTCTGGCTGAACCAGGAGCTACAATCTTCCGGGCCGCCGGCCTGGCTGAGGAGCGGCAACAAGTCGAGCGCCGATCCGGCAAAGTTGGAGATCCTGGATGATTTCACGTTCAGGCTTACCTTTGAGGGGCCTTTTGCAGGCTTTCTGCTGGCCCTGGCCATCCAGAACTGGAATTCTTACGAGTACATCCTCAAGCCACGCCACTACCTGGAGCAGTTTCACGCAAAGTACGCCGACCCCGCCAAGCTGGACGCGTTGGTCAAAGAGAACAATCTTGAGAGCTGGGTGCAGCTCCACACCAAGTTCGACCTGAGCATGTGGGGCTATATGCACACCGAGACCCTGAACCTGCCCAAGCTCACCGACTGGCTCGCGGTGGAGGCCACGGACCAGCGTGCTTTTATGCAGCGCAACCCCTACTATTGGAAGGTGGACGCGGCTGGCAATCAGCTTCCCTACATCGACAACCTTGATTATACGGTCGTCGCCGATCGGGAAACTGTGAACCTCAAGGTGATCGCAGGCCAAAGCGACTACCAATGCGAGTCGTTGGAGATGGGCAAGCTGGCGCTCTACAAGCAGAATGAGAGCCAGGCCAACTATGACGTGCTCTTTGGCCGCTACCACCTTATCGCCGCCATGGGGTTCCTGAACCTGAGCTACAACGATGAGACGTGGCGCAAGGTGACGGGGGACCTCCGCTTCCGCCAGGCGCTGGACCGAGCGGTGGATCGCAACGAGATGATCGACGCCGTTTGGTACGGCATGGCCGATCCGGATCCCCGCCACCCTCCATACGACCCGGACGGGGCCAAGAAGCTCCTGGATGAGATGGGCATGGACCAGTTAGGGTCCGATGGCTTTCGGCTGGGACCCGACGGCAAACCGTTCGTTGTGGCGATCGAAACCTACGATCAATACAACGCCCGCCCAGCTGCCGAGCTCTACGTCCAGTTCTGGACGGCGATCGGCGTCAACACCACCATGAAGCTGCTCGATAGCGATCTATGGGGCACTCGGCGGAGTGCGAACGAGCTCAAAGCCGACGTCATGTTCGCTACCACACCTTTCTGGTTCTTCCAGGATTTCGGGCAAGGCCACTGGTGCCCTGCCTGGTGGCAGTGGTGGACCACCAATGGCGCGGAGGGAGAGGAGCCGCCGGCGGAAATCAAGGACTATTTCACCCGCTTGCAGCATCTCCTGGAGGTGCCTGTGGAGGAGGGTTCCAAGCTGGCGGAGGGACTGGAGACTACGAGCCTCGAGAACGTCTACTATTTTGCTCCGGCGTACAGGATGAAGTACGTGTTCATCGCCAATAGAGGGCTCGCCAACATCTACCGAACCGATGAGGCATTCGCACTTGGCACGCAGCAGGCGTTCGAGCAGACCTTCTACAAGGCGTGAGAGGCTCTGCCGACAGGGCGCCGGGCGCCTTGCGGCCCCGGTGCCCTGCGTCGGAAGCGGTCGGTGGCGGGCCGGCCGGCGTCGCCTATCCCAGCAGCCGGCCACTCTGTCGAGTAGTTCAAGTTCTCGAAATGCTGGCCCTCAGTGCGAAGAAGGGAGAGTGAGTTGTTAGGGTACATCGGACGCCGGATCCTAATAGTCATCCCACTGCTGATAGGGCTGAGCGTGATCATCTGGTTCATTATCCAGCTCCCTCCAGGGGATTTCCTGACCAACCGGATCCACCAGCTAGAGAGACGGGGCGGTCAGGTCGACAAAACCGAGGTGGAGAGCCTGCGGAGGCTGTATAATCTGGACAAGCCCTCTTACCAGCAGTATCTGCTGTGGGTGAAAGGCATCGTGCTGAAGGGCAACCTGGGTATCTCTATGGAAAAGACGGTGTCCGTTAACGAGATCATCGGCGACCGGCTGGCGCTGACCCTCACCATCTCCCTACTCACCCTGGCCTTCACCTGGGCGGTGGCTATCCCCATCGGTATCTACTCGGCCACCCACCAATACTCAGCTCTGGACTACCTGGCGACCTTCGTGGGTTTTGTGGGCATCTCCATCCCTGGCTTCTTTATTGCCTTGATCATCCTCTATGCAGTCTTTGTGAGCACAGGCAAGGAGCTCACCGGGCTCTTCTCCCCCGCGTTCGTGCGAGCCCCCTGGAGCTGGCTCAAGGTGGCGGATCTCCTAAAACACGTCTGGCTGCCCATGATAATCATCGGCGTGTCAGGCACAACCGGCCTGATCCGCACCATGCGTGGCATGATGCTCGACGAGCTGCAAAAGCAATACGTCATCACTGCCCGCGCCAAGGGGGTGCCGGAAGGCCGGCTGCTCTTCAAGTACCCGGTGCGCCTGGCCATCAACCCAATGATCAGCACGATCGGCTGGCTGCTGCCTGACATCGTTGGCGGCGAGGTGCTGGTGTCGGTCGTCCTGAACCTGCCGACCATGGGGCCGCTGATGCTGCACGCCATGATGGTGCAAGACATGACTTTGGCCGGCAGCTTGCTGCTGCTGTTAGGGGTCCTGACAGTCATCGGCACCCTGCTGTCGGATATCCTGCTCGCCTGGCTGGATCCGCGCATCCGCTATGGCGGTGTGAGCGAAGAATCATGAGGATGCATCGCTGTGGAGGAAGCAGACATGACCACTGACATTGCGCGTGAGGTCTTGCCTGACCATGAGAATGAGCCGGCCGACCTGGGCGACCAGATGGAAGTGCCAGAGGCGGAGGAAGCTTACTATGTCGCCTCTCAATGGCAGCTGATGTGGTGGAAGTTCCGCAAGCATCGCCTGGCCATGGTTGCCACCCCGGTGCTGGGCTTTCTCTACCTGTGTGCAATCCTGGCTGACTTGATCGCCTTCACACTGCCCCTCACCCGCTACACGGACTATAAATACGCGCCCCCGACAACAATCCACTTCCGCGATGAGGCAGGCAGGCTGGTCGCACCGTTCGTCTATGGCATGACACGCCGCACCGATCCCAACACGCTGGAGCGGACCTTTGTAGTGGACCCGAGCCGAAAGTTCCGGGTGCGCCTTCTCGTCCATGGCGAACCCCACAAGCTGCTTGGGGTATTCAACACCGACATCCATCTCGTCGGCGTGGACGAGGGCGGCCCGTTCTTTCTACTGGGCACCGACGACCTGGGCCGTGATCTGCTCACACGCATCCTCTATGGCTGCCGGATTTCGCTCAGTGTCGGCCTGGTGGGAGTGGCGATCACCTTTGTCGTGGGCATGTTGATCGGCGGCGTCTCGGGGTATTTTGGCGGGATCGTGGACAACATGATCCAGCGCAGCATCGACCTGATCATATCCATTCCTGGCATTCCGCTGTGGATGGCGTTGGCTGCCGCTATGCCGCGCGATTGGCCGATCACGCGCGTCTACCTGGCGATCGTGGTCATCACTTCGGTCATCAACTGGTGCGGCCTGGCGCGGGTGGTCAGGGGCAAGTTCCTCTCCATGCGCGAGGAGACGTTCTGCGAGGCGGCGCGCCTGGCCGGTGCCTCGGACGCGCGTATCATCCTTCGCCATCTGATCCCCTCTTTTGCCAGCTACATCATCATCCGACTAACACTTGCCATACCTGGCACCATCCTGGGCGAGACTGCCTTGAGCTTCCTTGGCCTCGGGCTGCAGCCGCCAGCAGTAAGCTGGGGGGTGCTAATGCGCCAGGCGCAGAACCTCCAGACCATCGCTTTCTATCCGTGGCTACTGGCACCGGCAGCCTGGATCGTCGTCACTGTGCTGATGTTCAATTTTCTGGGTGACGGGATCCGCGATGCCGCGGATCCCTACAAGTGAGGGTTGGCGGTGAACAACAATGACATCCTGCTGAACGTCAAGGATCTCAAGGTCTATTTTCACCTCGACGAAGGGCTGCTTAAGGCCGTCGATGGGGTGGACTTTCAGGTCAAGAGGCAAAAAACGCTGGGTGTAGTAGGTGAGTCGGGCTGCGGCAAGAGCGTGACAGCGCAGGCCATCCTGCGCATTGTGCCCAAGCCGGGCCAGGTGCAAGGTGAGATTGTCTTGCAGCGCAAGGGCGACGGCTCTTTTGTCGACCTGGCCAGACTCGACCCATTTGGCGCAGAGATCCGCGGCATCCGTGGGGCCGAGATCGCGATGATCTTTCAAGAGCCGATGAAAGCCCTCTCACCTGTGCACAGCATCGGCAACCAGATCGTGGAGGGCATCCTACTGCATGCAACCCGAGACAGGAAGGAGGCCTATGAGATCGCTCTGGAGATGCTGAGCCGCGTCCAGATGTCAAACCCCAGACAGCGGCTGGAGGAATATCCACATCAGCTTTCCGGGGGCATGCGCCAACGTGCTATGATCGCCATGGCCCTCGCCTGCCGGCCCTCGATCCTGATCGCCGACGAGCCCTCCACCGCCCTCGACGTGACCGTGCAGGCCCAGGTGCTGCGCCTGATGAAGGACCTCCAGGCCGAGTTCGGCATGGCCGTGATCTTTATCACCCACGACATGGGCGTCATCGCCGAAATGGCCGACGAGGTGGCGGTGATGTACCTGGGCCGTATTGTGGAGTTCGCAGAGGTAGGTGCCGTCTATCACGAGCCGATCCACCCCTACACCCTAGAGCTGCTGAACTCGATACCGACGCTGGATCGTGAGCCGAGGACGCGGCTGAACACCATCAGAGGGACGGTGCCCGTGCCGTTAGACCTGAAGCCGGGCTGCGGCTTTCACTCACGCTGCCAGCGGCGCACCAAGGGTCTCTGCGATCGAGAGAACCCTCCCCTGGTGGAAGTAAAGCCGGGCCATTACGTGCGCTGCTTCCTGCAGGACGTGCAGGCTGGCTGATTGCGTAGCAAGGGAGGAGCCCCTATGGGCAGCGGTAACGCCCCAATCCTCGAAGTCAAGTCGCTCAAAAAGTACTTTCCCATTCGGACCAGCTTCCTGCGTGTGGTCAGGGGCTATGTCAGAGCGGTCGACGGTGTGGATTTCACCGTTCACAGGGGCGAGACCCTGGGCCTGGTGGGCGAGTCGGGCTGTGGCAAGACGACCCTGGGTCGTTGCGTTCTCCGCTCTATCGAGCCCTCTGCAGGCGAGGTGGTCTACCAAATCAACGGCCAGCGCATTGATCTCCTGGGCCTCAGTTGGGGCGAACTGCGCAAGGTGCGCGGGGATATGCAGATGATCTTCCAGGATCCCTATTCCTCGCTTGACCCGCGGATGAGCGTGTTGGACATCATCGGCGAGCCTCTGGTCATCAGCGGGACGGAACACGGCAAGATGGTGACGCGTGTGAGAGAGCTGATGGACCTGGTGGGTCTGGATGCGCGTTACATGAAGCGCTACCCTCATGCCTTCTCCGGCGGCCAGCGCCAGCGCATCGCCGTAGCGCGCGCCCTGGCCACCAACCCGAAATTCATCGTCTGCGATGAACCTGTGTCGGCGCTCGACGTGTCGGTGCGCGCGCAGATACTGAACCTGCTGCTGGATCTCCAGACGCGACTGAACCTCACCTATCTTTACATCTCTCACGATCTGAGCACGGTCCGGCATCTCTCCCATCGCGCTGGCGTCATGTACGTGGGCAAGATGGTTGAGCTGGCTTCCACGCGAGACTTGTACAAGGACCCCAAGCACCCGTACACTGAGGCACTGCTCGGGGCTATCCCGCTTCCGGATCCGTGGCTTAGGAGGGAGCAAGTCATCCTGGCGGGCGAAGTGGCCAACCCGGCCAACCCACCGTCCGGGTGTTACTTTCACCCGCGCTGTCGGTACGTCCAGGAGATGTGCAAAACGGAGACGCCCAAGTGGCAAGAGGTGGCACCTGACCACTGGGTGGCCTGCCACCGGGCGGACGAGCTGACACTTCAAGGGGCGAGTCTCTGATGGTCCTGCCGGTTGTGCTAGTCGCTGTCGCCGTCCTGGGGCTAATGATGTGGGGAGCTATCTGGGCGCTCAACATGGCCGCAGCGCGCATGGTGGGCGATCAGCATCGCCTGCTGCAGGGCATCGTGGAGACAGGGGAGGTGCCTGCTGCTTGGCGACGGGCGTACGAGGCCAGGATGGCTTGGCTGAAGGCAGTTCCCACCCTTGACGGGCGAGCAGTCCGCGTGGAGCGGCGGGCCCAGCAACATTACCTGAAGCAGCTCGATCGGTTGATATGCTATGTGGAAACGTCGACGCTGGTCGATGGCGAGCAGACGCGGCGGGTGTTGCTGGCCCGACTGGCTGGCGTGCGCGCGAACTGGCAAGCATTGGCTCCGGATATCCTGAACGACAAGAGAGGGCCATAAGAGTGATGCCATTCGGAGACCCCCGCATCAGTGAGTGAAAAAAGCACATCGGTCGGGATCAGTTGGCCGACCCCCACTAGCGACGCTGGTGCCTGTGACTGCTGCCACTCGAGGGGATATCTGTTCCGTCGCGGGAGTGGCTCGGTCGGCCGACTCGTCGTGCTGTCTGCAAACGCACGCTCTGAGTGAGAAAGAAGGGGGAACCACCATGCCCATAACAATTGATGAGCTGGCCGGCATGGCTTTCGCATGGCACAAAGACGAGGAGTGGGGTTATCAGTTCATCTATCCGGAAGGATGGTACCGCTTCGCGCTCAACGATGGTCGCGAGGGCGTAGTCTACGGCCCGCAGCCCAATGACTGGGAGACAAGCTTTGGCGTGGAGGTCAAGGACCTGGCAATCGAGGTGACAAAGGAGGACTTGCCTGACCTGGAAGAGGGC